>DAOVNN010000056.1 GCA_030630165.1 Candidatus Krumholzibacteriota bacterium | reverse complement strand
TCCCGAAAGGCACCGTCGCCGCCGGGAATGTGTGCCCGTGCCCGCCGGTGCCGATCAGCGGATCGACGTAGACGGTGAGGTCCTCTCCGCCCGGCGAGCAGGAAAGAAGCGACAGCATGGCAATCGTTGCGACAAGTACCGCACGTTTCATAGCGATTTCCTCTTTCAGTAGGTATCCCTCAGGGTCCTGATCCTGATCCTGTCTTTTATCTCGTCAGCCGGAATATCGGTGTCTAACGTTATATTTATTATCGCATCCGGAAGGATGTCGAAGAAGTTGTCGGAGAAATGGCAGCCGTCGAGCTGCAGAAAGACGTTCTTCGCGAGGAAGCTGGAGGTCAGCTCGAGCGTCACTCCGGGATTACCCGGGATGATCTCGAATGTGATCGCGGGATCAGGCAGTCTCATATCCTTCGGGTGAGCGAAATAGTGGATAGCGACAGGCGGCTTCTCGCCCGGACATGTGAATTCGGCCGAGAACACAACGGCGAAACGTGCCGTGCCGGAAAGGAATTCGTCAATTGGGAAGGAGAATATTTTCACGCTCCCGTTCGGGGGCGCCTTCACCGCGATCGTCTTCTCCCACAGCACCTTGCCGTCAAATCCGGCGAACTTCATCGTCATCCAGCCCCCGATCTCCTCGAGCCTGTCGGAGACTATGTAGATGTCAAGCATCCCGTTTGTAATCGCGGTCGATACGAGAACAGGCTCGAACGCTCTCTTCGCCACGTAGTGCAGCGCCTTCCACTGGCCTGCGAAATCGATGCTCGACCACGAGATGGCGGGCCAGCAGTCGTTCAGCTGCCAGTAGAGCGTTCCCATGCAGTACGGCATGGCGCGCCTCTGCGCTTCGAAACCGATGCGCATCCCCTCAGCCTGCAGGAGCTGGCTGACGTAGACATAATCCTCGAACTTCTCCGGCACCCGGTACCATCGCTCCATGTATTTCCGTATCAGCGCAAATCCGCGCGGATGTTTCTGATGGTTAAGCATCGCAGCGGAGTCCAGGCGCCGTTCTTCCGGACTCGTAAACATTTCGATCGTCTTCATCGACGGGAGCGACTGGAACCCGAATTCGCTCATGAACCGCGGGACCTTCTCCTCGAGTATCTCGAACGGCTCGGCGTCGTGCCAGAGGCCCCAGTAGTGCGCGTCCCCCTCGGTCATGCTCCGGGGATCAGCCCTGCCGAAGCGCGGGGAGGAAGGATGGTAGCAGAGAGTGTCATATATCGTGACTGCCTCCGGCAGCACGACGTCGAAGAGATCGTCGTATGCTTTCCATATCTCCAGGCGCTGGTCTTCGGAGTACTGAGGCTGCCAGCCCCAGTTGTGCCAGCCCTCGTCGTTCTCGTTGTTGCCGCACCAGAGGGCGAGGCAAGGGTGATGCCGAAGGCGCCTGATATTCTCCTCGGCTTCGACTCTCGCGTTGTCCAGGAACTTGTTATCACCGGGATACATCGCGCAGGCGTACATGAAGTCCTGCCATACGAGGATCCCGAGAGAGTCGCACAGCTCGTAGAAGATATCGTTCTCGTAGATCCCGCCGCCCCAGACGCGGAGCATGTTCATGTTCGCGTCCTTCGCCGCTGTCAGCAGCCTGCGGTAATCGCCGGGACCGGGCCTCGGAAGGAAGCTGTCCATCGGGATCCAGTTCGCCCCCTTCATGAACACGGGGACGCCGTTTACCCGGAAGTAGAACGTCTCGCCCGCTTCATCCTGTTCGGTGACGAGCTCGATTGTCCTGAGGCCGAACGACAGACTGGCAGTATCCATCACCGTGCCTTCAGACGAAAGCTCAGCGGCGAATGTGTACATCGGCTGATCCCCCAGCCCGTTTGGCCACCAGAGCTTCGGATCGGAGATATCGAATTCGAATACGAATGTACCGCCGCTGTCGGATGAGCCCGCGTATTTCAGTCCGTGCACCGGGTCGACCAGAAAGACCTCCGCGTCGGGCGCATGAGGTGGATCGACGAAGATCTCGATCTGTACTCTGGCCCTTTCCTCCGAAAGGGTCATGATCCGTGCGGTCATATCGGTGATCCTGGCCCCGGTCCACCCGATGATCTTCACTGGTTTCCAGATGCCGCATGTGACGAGCCTCGGCCCCCAGTCCCAGCCGTAGTGATACGCCGCTTTTCGCGTGAATACCCTGTCGCCGCCGGGGAGGCTGTAGCCCAGAGCTGCGCGCTTTTCCCCCTCGATCGGGCCGGGGGGCAGGAACATGGCCTCGAGGGTGTTCTCACCGGATCTCAGGAGAGTTTTTATATCAGCATTCCATCTGCGGAACATGTTGTTCGCCGAGAGCAGAGGCTTGCCGTTGAGAGTGATTTCGGCATATGTGTCGAGACCCTCGAACTCGATAAAAACATGATCATGTTCGAGCAGGGAATCCTCCACGAGGAACGTGCATGTGTAGATCCATTCCTTCTCCCCGATCCACTGGAGGTCCTTCTCGTTGTCGCCGAAGAAAGGGTCGGGCATTGCGTCGGCGGCAAGCAGGTCGGTGTGGACGCAGCCGGGAACGGTCGCGGGCAGCCATTCGTCATCGCTGCCTGTCTCGCGGAATTGCCATCCCGAATCAAGTTCGATAAGGGTTTTGGGCTGTGGCTCGTCCTTCTGCGGCGAATCGCATGAAGTGAGAGAGGCGCAGAGAGTCAAGGTAAGTATTATTGCGGCAGCCGGTCTCATGCGGCGGATTATGTTACAGGCGGTAGCGGACGGTCTACACGTAATTCTCAGCGCAGCAGCACCATCTTGCGTGTCCTTATCTGATCGTTGCCGGCAAGACTATAGAAATAGACTCCGCTCGCCACGATCGAGCCTTTGTCATCAGTGCCGTCCCATGCTACTTCGTGACGGCCGGCGTCCCGCCGCTCGCTGAGAAGGATCCGGACGAGCCGCCCCGCGATATCGTAGATCCTGAGATCGACGTGGCCCGCTTCCGGGAGGGCGAACGCTATCGTTGTCGAAGGATTGAACGGATTGGGATAGTTCCGAGCGGAGAGCGGGGCTGGTGGATTCTGCCCGGTCCCTGTCGGTGGGGTGTTCCCCTGGCCGTTGATGCGCTGCGCATAGATTCCGGTCGGGGCGTATATGTTGTACCAGGTGACGACTGCTCCTCCCGTTCCGTCGGGGAGTATTTTCTGCCCGCGCGGCGCCGTATATCCCGGGTCATCACAGAGCGGCACGCCGCCGTCCTGCCACCAGATCGTTCCGTCGCCGGCTATTCGCTGAACGAATACTGATTCGATATCCTCTGCGCCGGGAGCTGATGAAGCCGATGGAGGAGAGCCGGGAAGAGGGTCTGATGTGAACCATGCGATGATCGCCCCGCCGAAGCAGTCAGGGGCAATTTCAGGCATCCAGTTATCCCAGCTGGCGGGCTCTCTGAGCAGCAGTCCGCCGGCGGGCCACAACGAGTCTCCTTCGGAGGACATACGCTGCGCGTAGATAGCGTGCTCATAATATTCGGCATCCCGCCTGTCCATCCAGGTATAGAACGCGCCTCCCTGCGCGTCGTTCGCCAGCCGCGGATACAGCTGATCGTTTGATTCATTGCAGACAGGGATGCCATCAGCTGCCCAGGCCGGCAGTCCGTTGGCATCGATACGCTGCGAATACACGTCGACGTCGAGTCCTCGTTCATCCTGCCAGGTGCATATTATCCCACCAACGCCATCCGCGATAATGTCCTGCTTTTGCTGGTCATTCGAGGCGGTGCAAACTGAAACGCCGCCGGGGCCCCACATCAGCGTACTGTCAGCCGCGATCCTCTGTGCATATAGATCGCGCTCTCCGCTGCGCAAGTCGACCCAGACTGCTATTGCGCCGCCCGCACCATCCGTTGCTGCCACCATATAATATGACTGGTCCCCGGATTCGGTGCATACCGCTATACCATTGTCCGTCCAATGGAGAGAGCCGCTCGTATCAACCCGCTGAGCATACACATCGAACTCACCGGTCCTGTCGTCGAACCACACCATGATCGCCCCGTCCTGTCTTTCTACCATGCTTATCCTGGAAAACGTGTACCACGGGTATGTGTTCGGTGCGGTACATACGGCGATGCCGTCGACCGTCCACAGGGGAGTGCCGTCGGGGTCGATACGCTGCGCGTATATGTCGGCGTTTCCGTTTCTGAAGTCGGTCCAGGCGATGATCGCCCCGCCCGCCCCATCGGAGACGATCTGCGGTTTGTACTGGCCCTCGGCTGCCGAGCACACAGAGACACCGCCGGCAGGCCAGAGAGGATATCCGTCTCCGTCGAGCCGTTGGGCGTAGACGTTGGGGCTGTTACTGTAGCTGTAGTATGTCTGCCAGACGATTATCGAGCCGCCTGCGCCGTCGGAGATGATCTCGCAATCCCGTTCGTCACCGGTAACCTGAGCCACCGGCACGCCGTTTTCCTGCCACTGGGCGTGTGCGTATGAGAACACCAGAAGGAGACCGAGCGAGAGGCATATTGACTTGAATTTTATGATCGTACCTCCGGTCAGCCAGGTGGGGGAATCTAAACTGGATTGTAGCAGATTCAGGCGGATCTATAAATACATATACGCATTAAAAAGCGGAGGGACCGGCTCATGACCGGCCCCTCGTATGGCATTTCAGCTCAGCTCTGTGGATTTTACTTGAGAAGTATCATCTTCCTCGTCTCGAGGAAATCTCCAACGGTGAGTCGGTAGAAGTACACCCCGCTGACGGCGGAGTAACCGTTCCGGTCCTTTCCGTTCCATACGGTAGCGTATGGACCCGCCGGCCTCGATTCGTCAATCAGGACGGCGACCAGTCTTCCTGCGGTGTCGTAGATCCTCAGCGAGACATGTCCGCCCTCCTTCAGCCCGAATCTGATCGTCGTGCTCGGGTTGAAGGGATTCGGGAAGTTCTGCGCGAGGAATGTCGCGTCCGGTATCTCGAGCGGCTCGTCTCCGGTCACCCCGTCAGGCTCGAGCAGCGCGTACCCGCTCTCGTTTCCGTGGACGTCGACCGCGGAGACCTTGTAGTAGTACCCTTCCTCCCATTCCCAGCCGTCGTCGAACAGCTCGCTGTCCGTTGGAGAGTCGATCAGGTTGCCTGCCCCCGGCACGAAACCGCTCGTTGTTCCGCGATAGACGCGGTATTCGAGAAGGTCGGATTCTTCGTTATCGTCCCAGGTAAGCTGCATGCCCTCGGGTGTGTACTCCTGCTCTCCGGCCAGGCCGAGCGGCGCTCCGGGGGCGAGGTTGTCGACCGAGTATCCGCTGTCCGGCTCGGAGTCCCAGTAGACGAAAGGATCGTCCGTATTGGATGAGACGAAGTAGTAGTGCATCCCGTCGTCGGTCGTGACCGAGTCGTGGAGCGTGGCGGCCGCGAACGAGTATGTCTCGAGCCGATGCGCGTCCATCGTCTTTATGCATTCCCATGCGTACATCGCAGCGCCGAGCGTACGAAAAGTGATCGATCCGTCGCGCGGCTCGGGGCCCGTCCGCTCAGGTGAAACGCTCTTGTCCCTCTCCGCGAGCATAATTGCTGACTCGGGGCCGGAGAGGCTCCGCCACACCGAGTAATGCGTTATCAGCTCATAGGGGAATATGTCGAACTGCCCAGCGTCCCATTCGATCATAACCTGGCTCCCCTGGTCGTAGGGGACGTCCTCGATCGAGGTGACCGCCGGGGCCGGGTATCCCCAGTATCCGGTGCCGTCGAGGCGGATTGCGTATATATCCGTATTGGTCGCCTGCAAGTCGCGCTGATCGAGCCAAGCCATGAACGCGCCGCCCTGTCCGTCCGGCGCCATCCTCACTCCGTACCGCTGGTAATACTCATGCAGAAAGAGACGACCGTCGGTCTCCCATTGTATCGTTCCGGCCAGCGTGACCTTCTGAATATATATATCGGTGTCTACGTTTCTGACATCGGTCCAGGAAAAGATGAGATTGCCGGCGCCGTCCTCGATGATCTCCTCGACCCCCTGGTCCCGGGTATAGGTGCAGATCCCCAGCCCGTTGGCGGTCCATAACATGTTCCCCCAGATGTCGATGCGCTGTGCGTAGACGTCCGAATGGGTGCCGCCGCGGTAGTCGCGCCAGGCGACGACGGTCCCGTACTGGCCGCATTTTTCCATTATGGGGTAGTTCTGGTTCCCCGTAGCCGTACAGACCGGCAGGCCGTCGACGCTCCAGCAGTTGGAAAGATTGATTCTCTCGGCATAGATATCGCCATTGCCGTTGCGCATATCGATCCAGGCGATGATGGCCCCGCCGTAGCCGTCCTCGATGATCTCGGGATTATACTGGTAAGACGCCTCTGTGATGATTCCCTTGCCCGCCGTGCCCCAGGAGGCCGTGCCGAGCGAGTCGATCTGGTTTCCATAGATATCGGTGTTTGCGTTTCGCGAGTCTTCCCACACGAGGTAGGCGCCCTTGTTTACTGCGCTGTGGGCGATCCTCAGGTCGTCCTGAAATGTGAGGTCGGTGCAGGCGGCAATGCCGTCGGCTGTCCAGAGGGCGGTCCCGCTGTTGTTGATACGCTGGGTGTAAACGTCCCAGCCGGTCGCGTTGCGGTCGTCGAGCCAGGCTATGATCGCTCCGCCTCCCTCGACGGTAGTGATGACATTGTAGGCCTGGTTTCTCGCCGCCGAGCAGATGATTATGCCGTTCGCGGCCCACTGGACCGCGCCGTCCGCATCGAGGCGCTGGGCGTAGATGTCCGCATAGGGCCAGGGGCGCGTATCGGTCCAGCAAACGATATATCCTCCGTCGCCGTCAGGTACGGCCTTGGCGTACATCTGGTCTTCGACGGCGTTGCAGACGATCACACCTCCCGCGGTCCAGAGCTCGTTTCCGTATATGTCGAACCTCTGGGCGTAGATGTCATGCTTGATGTAACCGCCCTCGTTCAGGGCGCGCTCCCAGAAAACGACGGCGCCGCCCTCTCCGTCTGGCAGCACAGAGGCGTTCTGTTCGCCGTAGAGCGAATTGTCCAGAAGGACGCCTCCCTCGACCCAGCCAGCGGGGAGCCGGCCCGGCATCAGGAGAACGGCAGCCATGAGCAGCGAAAAGACCAATAATTTCCGATCCATCGCGAGACCTCCTGTGGGTGATGAGAATAGAACTATAATGGAATTATCGCCGATATCGCATTGTACTACAGAATGATATCTGTTGACAACGAAGAATGCGGGCGGCACCGTAATGCTGAATTGACCTCCGATCCGCATCCGGATATTTTATAACTCCATTAATATCAAGCAATTAGTTTCAGAGATTGCAGGACGCCCATTCTGTCTGATAGTCAGATTTATCTTCCGTCGATTTTTTTATCATTCCATCCTGACACAAATATGGCACAATAAGATATCGTCGGGATTCCGGCGGGTTATGCGGCTATAGATTCTTAATGAAAACATCTCATACAGAAGTGATCACGATCTTCGACTGAGGTCGCGATGATCGGCGAGACCATATCCCATTACCAGATCCTCGAGAAGCTCGGCGAGGGCGGAATGGGTGTAGTCTACAAGGCCCGTGACCTCGATCTCGACCGCCATGTGGCAATCAAGTTCCTTCCCCCGCATATGGTTGCCGACGAGGAAGCGACAAAACGCTTCACGCACGAGGCAAGAGCGGCCTCGGCGCTGAACCATCCGAACATAGGAGTCGTGCACGAGATCGGCCGCAGCGATGACGGCCTGACCTTCATGGTGATGGCCTGCTACGAGGGGGAGTCTCTGCGCGAGAGGATCGACCGGGGAGCGATGAAATTCGAAGAGGCGCTCGATATCACGGCCCAGGTCTCCTCGGGACTGGTCAAGGCTCACGAGCACGGCATCGTACACCGGGACATCAAGCCAAACAACGTGCTCCTGACAGAGGACGGCCATGCGGTGATCATCGACTTCGGCCTGGCGAAGCTGGCGGGAGGGACGAAGCTCACGAGGGCAGGATATACACTGGGAACGGCGGCCTACATGAGCCCGGAGCAGGCGAGAGGCGAGGAGGTCGACAACCGCAGCGACATCTTCTCCCTCGGCGTGATGCTCTACGAGATGCTCGCCGGCGAGAAGCCGTTCAGGGGCGAGCACGAGGCGGCCGTTGTCTATGAGATCGTCCACGAGGAGCCGGAGCCACTGGAAGACTGTGGCCGGTTGCTTCCGGCGGGAGCCGGGCAGGTGATGGAGCGTGCTCTGGCCAAGGACCGGGAGGACAGGTATGAGAGCTGTGCCGAACTGCTCAAAGACATCAGGGCGATGCAGGAGGGGAGCAGGGTATCGGCGATCGAACGCCGGACCGCAAGGAAGACACATCGCAGGGCCTTGCTGTATGCCGCCTGCGGGATTGTTATTGCAGCCGCAGTCTATTTTGCGGCCACGCGTCTTGTGCCGATGATCGGGACGGACGATGCCGTGCCGGTCGACCCATCGGTCTTCGCGGTCCTGCCCTTTGAAGTTCGAGGGGGCGGGGAGTTGGCCGATCTGGGCGATGGGATGGTCGATCTTCTGAGCAAGAAACTCGACGGGGCCGGGGAACTTCGCAGCGTCGATCCCAGGGCATTGATAACCCATGTCAGGCGACAGGAAGACGGAATGCCAGCCGCGGAGCTCGGGCGGTCGGTGGCGGAGAAGTTCGGCGCCGGACTTTACCTGCTCGGTGACATCATGGCTGCCGGAGACCAGGTGCATATCAACGCCTCTCTCTATGAAGCGGGCGGAGGAGCCAGCAGCGTGGCCGAGGCGACCGTCGAGGGACCTGAGGAGCAGGTGTTCGATCTCGTCGATGATCTGGCAATCCAGCTGCTCATCAGCAGGCTTAGAAACAGGAATGACTTCCGATATGATGTCGACGCCTTGAGCACTGAATCCTTCGAGGCCCTCAAAGCCTTTCTGAAGGGTGAAGCAGCATTTCGTCGTGGTGGTGGTCTCGGAATCGCGATAGATGCCTTTCAAATGGCCGTCGATGAAGATTCGATGTTTGCACATGCGTGGTGCCGTCTCGCAAAAGCGGTATGGTGGCCGATGAAGGATATTTACAGGGCCCGTAACGCCGCAGATAAGGCGGTCCATTACGGTGAAAACCTGCCTGAAAGGGAACTTCTGAGAGCAAAAGCTTTACGTGCGGTTCTGTACATGGAAGACGACGAAGCGGAGCAGTTATACAGAACCCTTGTAACCAATTATCCGAGAGACGTCGAGGCCTGGCATTCCCTGGGGGCTTTTCTCCTGTTCAGTTCGCCGCGTCGCGGGTGCTCCCTTTCAGGGGCCCGTGAGGCTCTGGAGCGAGCGCTCGAACTGGATCCCGATGAATGGCAATCGCTCTATCATCTGGCCGCGATCGCTGCCTATGAACATAAGTACGAAGAAAACAAGTCACTGCTCTATCGGAGGGCCGGCGGCGAAGAATTGCCGCTGAAAGATCGAGCCCAACTGGCCTTCTCAACCGGAGACAGGGCTGAACAGGAAGCTGTTATTGAAGAGATGAGGGAACTCGATGACTACACCCTCATGATCTGTATCATGAGGATCGCCTGCTGGACGGATGACATCGAACGAGCTCAGGACACCGTGCGGCTCATCTCTGACTCGGACCGTTCCGATGAGATGCGGGGCGTGGGCCATATCCTGCTGGCGTATCTGGAGACGGCCAGGGGGCGTCTGCGGGCGGCAGCGATGGAATTCGACAGGGCCGGACAGCTCAATCCGGCCCTTGCCATCGAGTACGAGGCGCTTGCTTTGGCGATGCCGTTCCTGCCGGTATCTGAATCGGATCTGACCGCGATCGAAGCCGGGCTTATCGAGTGGGATGCTGATGCCGTTCCGCCGAGTATTGGCGACATGCCGTTTCTGACCGTACACAACGATCTGCATCCCCATCTGCGGGTCTATCTTTTGGGCCTCGTAAATATTCGACTCGGTGATTATAAGGAAGCCCTCGGATATGTGGTGGAACTGGAACGCATGGAAGGTCCGCCGCATGTTACCGGTCTGACCAAGGGCCTTGCCCACGGGCTCAGAGCTCAGCTGGCCTGGAAAGAGGGGGATACGGGCAGAGCCCTCGAACAATTCGAGAAGGGCAGGGTCAGGTCACCGCCGCGATATCGAAACTTCAGCCAGTTCTATAAGCAGCAGCACGAGCGATTCCTCAAGGCCGAGCTGCTCCACGAGATGGGGCGTCACGAAGAAGCGCTCGGCTGGACGAGTTCATTCGGTATCGGCTGGAATTTCAGTTTCATCTATCGGGCTGTCATTCACCTGAGGCAGGCTGAAAATCACGAGAGACTGGGACAGAACGATGAAGCGATCGAGCAGTACTCAAAATTCATAGACTGCTGGAAAGACTGCGACGAGGAGCTTCGCCCGATGGTAGACGAGGTGCAAAAGAAGCTCGATATTTTAAAGACTGCAGCCAGCTGATCCTACCTGAGAAGGACCATCTTCTTCATGTTCTCATAGTTATCGCCGGCGTTGATTTTGTAGAAGTAAACACCGGAAGCAACGTTTGCCCCGAGATTGTTCGAACCATCCCAGGTGAGCTCATGATGGCCGGCATCCATGACGCCATCCTGCAGGGTCCTGACCAGCTGCCCGGCCACATTGTAGATCTTCAGGCGCACATGCCCCTTCTTCGGCAGCGCGAACTGAATCCGCGTCGACGGGTTGAACGGGTTGGGGAAGTTCTGCGCGAGGCCGTAAGCCTTCGGGAGCTCTGCGGGAGTGATGTCCTGGCTGACACCGTTCTCGAAGAACTCATAGGTCTTTGCGAGGAACTGGTTCCTGGCAAGCGTACCGTTTACAGTGTTGCGGATGAGTATAAAACTATGTCCGACCCAGACTGTGCGGAGCGGCTGGCTTGCGTTGTTCAGCTGGTCCGTGTAGATACCGGCATAGTACTGCAGGCTGTTGTAGTCAGGGTACTGTAGCGCGTACTCTCCATTGTTTGTGGTTACGAGGACGTCGAAGCTATTGATGATAGGGCAGCCGCCGAAGGCGTAGTAGCTGAGGCCATCGTACGGACCGCCGGTAACACCTGTGATGAGCGGAGTAACCACGCCGCCGGCCTCGCGGCCGCCGGTGAGGTTGTAGTAACTGTTGTTCTCAAGCGTGACGCCGCAGATCGTGCTGACGAGTTCTAAAGAGACGGCGGCAGCGGAGCTGGAGCGGTCGTAGGCTA
>DAOVNN010000086.1 GCA_030630165.1 Candidatus Krumholzibacteriota bacterium | reverse complement strand
GTATAGATAAGCGGATACTTTCCCGCGTTGGCCCTCTCGGCGAACTCCTCCCCGTCGACCAGTTCGAGATCGTATTCCCCGGCAAGGTTCTCGGAGGTGGTGTTGCGAAGCACGGGCGTTCGGAGGCGCTGGAGTGTTTCAGCGAGAAGGTCCGATACGTACGGCCTGTCGAGTATTATCATTATTTCTTATGCTCCCTGGGAAGCCTCCCGACAGGCATCACATAGAGCGGCACTTCCTCTTCGGTCATGCCGATCAGTTTCTTGAGCGCATCGTCCGAGAAGGCGCCAATCGCGCAGGTTCCGAGCCCGAGCGAACCGCACTGGAGGTATACGTTCTGCGCCGAGTGGCCGAGGTCCATGCAGACATACCTCTCCCGCCCGCGCTCGCCGTACTTCTCCGTGCATCTCTCGTAGACGGCGGACCAGACGATAGATACCGGAGCATCGCCGGCAAACTTCTGGCTCAGGCACGCGGCCATGAGGTCGGACCTTACATCTCCGTCGGTGAGCCTGTGGATGACGTGCCCCTCGGGTACGTACCAGTAGATTCCGGGAAGAAGCCCTTTGACGTTTCCAGCGACGAGATAGATCTCGAGCGGATAGCGGGCTCCGGCAGATGGTGCGGTCTTGAATCCCCCGCGTATGAAATCAGGAAGGCCTTCCCTCGTGTATGTGATCCCGTAGGCTGACCAGAGAAGCTGGGAGACCTCTTTAAGGGTAACGGGCTCGTCGGTATAACTCCTTACCGATCTGCGCTCGCTGAGGACCTTCTCTATCGAGAAATCACTGCTCAAGACAGGCTTGGGCAGCTCGATCGTCGCTATAGCGTTGTGCTCGAGTTTATACTTGCCGCTCCAGGCGGTCGAAGGCATAAGGATGCAGATTGCAAGCAGAAGGATCGTTATATATCTCATCGGGGTCTCCTTTCAATTGTACAGATACGTGGAAAGGAGATTAACCTTTGCCGGGGATATTATCAAGTATTCACCCTCAGGAGTCGAGGTCACCGCCGTACGCCGCCCGGTCGACGAACCAGACAAGGGACCCGTCGGGCGATATCCTGGCACCGGGATACTGGTCCTCGGCCATCCTCCCCATAAACAGGATATCGTGCAGGACATCGGCCTTCGATTCTCCAGAGATGAGGAAAAAGACAGCCTTCGCGGAATTGATGACAGGAAGAGTCAACGTGATACGTTCCGCAGGCACGACGCCCGCGGGGGCAATCACCGCCGAGACCCATTTTTTTCTCTCATCGATTACGGGATCACCGGGAAATATCGAGGCGGTGTGTCCGTCATCTCCGAGGCCGAGGAGGACAAGATCGAATCGGGGAAATCCGTCTTCCCGGATCCCGAAAAAGTCTCTCAGTTCTTTTTCGTAGATCACCGCCGCATCAGCTGCCGCCTGAGCATCGACAGGGATGCCGTGTATGTTTTCTTCGGGGATATCTATCCTGTCGAGAAGCGCCCTTTTCGCCGATCCGAAATTGCTCGACTTATCGCCGTGCGGAACGAATCTCTCGTCCCCCCAGAAGAGATGCAGATTCTTCCAGTCTATCCCGGTCGATTCGTCGGAGAGCAGTTCGTAAAGCCTGTTCGGAGTGTCGCCGCCGGAAAGGGCGATTGAAAATGGTCCCGTCGAATCAGCCGCAAGCTCCGCAACTGCCGCCGCCACGGTCAAGCTCATCGATTCGAGGTCGTCGAAAACGCGAACGGCTCTCTGCATCTCTACCCGCCCTGCCTGACCGACCAGGTGCGCCCCTCACGTAACAGGAGCTCTGCCACCTCATCAGGTCCCCATGTCCCGGCCGCGTAACGCGCCAGGGGCAGTCCATGGTCGAGCGCCGGCTCGAAGAACTTCCAGGAGGCCTCCACCTCGTCGGCGTGGACGAAGAGGGTCTGGTCGCCCGTCATGATATCGAGAAGCAGGGTCTCGTAAGCGTCGGGCAGCCTCCCGAATGTGTCGGCATAGCTGAAGTGAAGATCCTGCGACTCGAGAGTAAAGGGCTCTCCCGGTTTCTTTACATCGAAGGAGAGTGTGAAACTCTCGTCGGGCTGGATGGAGATATTAAGGATATTAGGTCGAGGGGTGCATCCCTCCATGGCCCGAAAGAAGCAGACCGGCGGGTGCTCGAAGACGACCGAGATCTGCGTCGTCTTCACCGGCATCCTCTTGCCGGTCCTGATATATATCGGGGTTCCCTTCCATCTCCACGTATCTACATGGAGCCTGATGGCGGCGAATGTCGGTGTGATCGAATCTTCCCCTGTCCCCTCTTCATCACGGTACCCGGGTTTTCCATCCCCCGCGTCGTACTGCCCGAGGACGATGTCACCGGGCTGGAGAGGCATTATGCTGCGCAGGACCTTTACCTTCTCCCGCATGATCGCACGGGGTTCGAATCTGCCCGGCACCTCCATCGTTATCATGGTCAGGAGCTGGGCGATGTGGTTCTGGACCATGTCCCTGACGGCACCTGCCTTGTCATAGTACCTCGCCCTGTGCTCTACGCCGAGACTTTCTGCTACCGTGATCTGTATGTGGTCGATCCGGTCACGGTTCCATATCGACTCGAACATCGCGTTGGCGAAACGGAAGACGAGGAGGTTCTGCACCGTCTCCTTGCCGAGGTAGTGATCGATACGGTAGATCTGATCCTCTTCGAACCATCGATGGATGTGTTCGTTGAGTCTCAGCGCGGAGTCGAGATCCCTTCCGAACGGTTTCTCTATTACCAGCCTCGACCATCCCCCGGAATCGGCCAGACCCGCTTCACCGATATTCTCGATGACCTGTGGAAAGGCATCGGGCGGCAGCGCCAGATAAAAGGCCCTGTTCCCCGGCAGGCCGTGTTCCTTCTCCAGCCCGGCGAGCCTCTCCCCGAGGCGCTTGTAGTTTTCGGGTGATCCATCTCCGAGACAATGGTAAAAGATACAGCCGGTGCACCATTTCGCCGCGTTCTCTCCCCCGCCGAACCCCGCTTCCGCGAGGGCCTCGAGTGTCAGGTCCCTGAAGGTCTCATCGTCCATCTGCTTTCTTCCTGTACCGACGATTATGCAGTCCGGTCCGATCCTGCCCTCGGCGAAGAGATGGAACAGCGCGGGCAGGATCTTTCTCTTTGTCAGATCCCCGCTCGCGCCGAATATCGTGAAGATGTGAGACGGGATGTTCATCTGGACTTCACCTCGTGTCCGCCGAACTTGTTTCTCATCGCGGCAAGAAGCCGGTCGGCATATGAATTGTCGTTCTGCGAACGGAACCTTTCGGAAAGGGCCAGCGAGATCACCGGCGCGGGGACCCCGAGGTCTATAGCCTCTATCGCCGTCCATCTTCCCTCCCCCGAGTCCGACACGAACGGCGCGATACCGGGGAGTTCCTGATCGCCGTCAAGGGCGTCCGCGATCAGATCGAGCAGCCATGAGCGGACGACGCTGCCGTATCGCCATATCCCGGATACATTGTGAAGATCTATATCGAACTCATCCTTCGCCTTCATTATCGCGAATCCTTCGGCGAAGGCCTGCATCATCCCGTACTCGATCCCGTTGTGTACCATCTTGACGAAATGGCCCGCGCCCGAGGGGCCGACATGCCCCCATCCCATATCGGGGGCGGGAGCGAGCGTCTCGAGGATGGGCCTGAGAATCTCGACAGTCTCCTTCTCCCCACCGACCATCATGCTGTACCCTTCCGCCAGCCCCCACACGCCTCCGCTCGTGCCGACATCGACCATGTTCAGCCCTGCATCCCGCAGAGCCGCGGCGCGCCTCTTCGTATCGGTGTACCGGGAGTTTCCGCCGTCGATGATGATATCGCCCTTATCGAGGTGGGAAAACAGTTCCTCTATCACCGAGTCGACCGGCCTGCCGGCCGGCACCATTATCCAGACTACACGGGGAGTATCGAGCATCCCCGTCAGCTCTCCGATCGAGCCGGCTCCGGTGCCGCCCTTCTCCTCCAGTGCCCTGACCGCCTCTTCGTGCCGGGCATACCCGACGATCCCGTGTCCTCCCCTTATCAGACGCTCGGCCATATTGCCGCCCATCTTCCCCAGCCCGATCATCCCGATCTTCATCTTGTTACCTCCATGTGTGCTTGATTTCAGAATTATTACAGTTTCCGTCAGGTAAACGGACATGTCAAGGAAGTCCGCTTGCATCAGATCACGATTGCCGTTAACATGCTGAGCCATGCGGAGAAAGTTCAGAAGAGATATCGGAGCGCTCGACGGGTTATTCTCCTTCGCAGAGGAGTTCGAGACCGAAAACGGTCTCGATGATTCCGAATCGTACTTCCTCGACCTGACGCTCGAAGAGCTTTTCACAAACCTCGTGCGTCACGCGCGGGGGAGCGACGATATCGATGTCGAGATCGAGCTTGATGGTGACCTGATGACCATCCGCCTGACCGACCGCGAAACCAAACCTTTTGACGGAAACTCGTTCAGAGAGATAGATACGAAGGCGCCGTTAATGGAGCGCGAACCGGGCGGCCTCGGCATACACCTGGTAAAAATGATGGCGGACAGCCTCGAATACGATTACGATGACGGCACGCTTGTCATAATGGCAACGAAGCGCCTGGAGGAAAGATGACGTTCGATATATCGGTTGGGGGAGACGGAACCATAAGACTCGCCGGAAGGCTCGACTCGAACCAGGTCGATATGACCAGAACGGTCCTCGAGAAGGTCAAAACTAACGTAACGGTGGATTTCGCCGAACTTCGTTATATCTCCAGCGCCGGCCTCGGCCTCCTGCTTGGTACCCAGAAACGCCTCATCGACACCGGACATAAGATCGAGATAGTCAATATGACCCCTCACATCCGCGATATTTTCACGATCGCCGGATTCGACTTTATATTTGACATAAAGTAAAAGCTATTTTACTATCACTCTCAAGCTCTCTACTACAAGGGATTTAGCAACATCTGCAGCACGAGTGTGACGGCTGTGGCACGGTCCGATTTTTCGGTATCGTCCTCCATCACCGGCCATCCAGTGCACCGGACGGAGGACGTTTTTCCGAACCGGCCCGCCAACTTTTTCAAGAGTGGCCTGTATTTATGTCGACAACGGATTCATCACTGGTCATCGAAACGCTCAATGGAGACAGGGAGGCGTTCGGGAGGCTGGTGGAGAAGTACGAGCGGCGGATCTTTAACCTCGCTTTCAGGATCTGCGGCGACTACGAGGATGCCATGGACGTCACACAGACAGTATTTGTAAAGGCCTTCGACAGGCTGGGGACCTTCGATCCATCGAGGAAGTTCTTCAGCTGGCTCTACAAGATGGGCGTCAACGAATCCCTCAATCAGGTCAAAAGACAGAGCAGGATCGTACACGTTGAATTCGACCTTCCCTCCCACGCTCCGGGACCGGAGCAGCAGATCATACAGGAGGAGTCGATCAGCCTCGTGCAGACAGCGCTCAAGAGACTGGGCGAGGACCAGAGGGTGGTAATCATCCTCAGGCACTTCGTCGATCTCTCCTACCGGCAGATAGGTGAGGTACTGGGGATTCAGGAGAAGACTGTGAAGTCCAGGCTTTACTCAGCCAGGCAGCGGATGAAGGAAATACTAACCGGGGCAGGGTAGGTCATGAGCATAGACGAAACATACATAAGGATGATGAACGAGGAGATCGACGGGGTCATATCCGATAGTGACGCTGAGAAGCTCGCCTCCTATGTAAGAACCGATCCCGAGGCCGAAAAATACTACGGGGAACTGCGGACGACAGTCAGGGCCATCGACAACACGGGTGAAGTCGAGCCGCCCCCCGATCTCAGGGAACGGATCTTCGAGTCGGTATACGGACGGTCCGGGGATAAGACCGGGATCCGGGCATCTGAAGGACGTACATTCTGGCGGTCGTTCGTTCCGGTCTTCGCGACCGGTGTCGCGGCGGGATTCATACTGTTCGCCGTGATACGACAGCTGCCTGACAAGACTCCGGATGAATCGGGGTACGGGGCTACGATAGGAGCGGCCCAGGGCGAGAATGAGACCACCGAAAAATTCGACGCTTTCGGGGTCAAGGGCAGCATACTGCCCGTATTCGAGAGCGGCTCGGTGACGGTCACGATAGAGATAGCATCTGACGTGGACGCGAGCATCCTTCTCGAGTTCGAGGAAGGCGTCTCCTTCGAGTCGATAAGGTCGAGCGAGTACGCCGCATACCAGATGGAAGTCGATGAAAAGAACCTCCTGCTGGTACATCAGGGCAAGGCGGAATATATCGTCAGATTCAGGTCGATTGAGCCCGCACCCCTCGTGCTGCGGATCTTCACCGACGGCAAGACGGTAGCGGCAATGAAGTTTTCAGCTTCAGAATAAAAAAAACAGGCGGATCCGACCAACTTTCGGAAAACTCGTCTGTATTTGGAGTAAGAAGTAAATCAGTAAGCGGCAGAAACCCATTACCAGAAGGAGGGCACCAGATGACCAGAAACAAGGTTTTACTGGTGGTTGTCCTGATCGCGATCGCGGTGGTCGCATACTTCGCCTTCTTCCATCCTCCCACAGGCCGTGACGGCGCCGAGGGAACGATAGGAGCGGTCGAGAAGTATCGTGACCAGCAGATGAGCGACGAGGACGTCGTATTGAACTTCGAGGGAGACTACGAATCGGAATACACCATTGACAATATCATCTCCCCCGAAGAAATGGCAGCTCTCTTCGAGAGGACGAATCTCCAGGAGAAGGCCAATCTCCTGCAGAGAGCATCCATTCAGGAAAAGGCGGCGTTCTTCGATCTCGCCCCCGCGCAGGAACGCGTCTCTCTGATCGAGCGCGCGACGCCGATGGAACGCGTCTCGATGTTCGATCGCTTCTCGATCCAGAAGCGCACCGATATCCTGGGGAGGATGTCCCTCACAATGGAAGCATTCGGCAAGCTCCCGATGCAGGAGAAGGCCGCCATCATGAATAAGTTCTCCATCCAGGAGAAGACCTCCCTGATGCAGAAGGCCACGATCCAGGAAAAGGCCGCCATCATGGAAAGGCTCTCCATCCAGAAGAGGGCCGATATCATGATGCGCGCCTCGATCCAGCAGAAGGCGGCGATCTTCAACCGCACCTCGATCCAGGAGCGCCTCGACATCATGGAGCGCACCTCGATCCAGCAGAGAGCGGCTATCTTCAATCGCGCCTCGATAGCTGAGCGTGCCTCGATACTCGAGAGAGCCACCTTCCAGGAGAAGGCCGCTATCTTTAATCGCGCCGATCTTCAGGAAATGATGAAGGTCTTCAGGATGCTCGGTCCTTACGAGCGCACCTCGATCCTCGAGAGGCATTCGCTCACTATGGAAGCCTTCGACAAGCTCCCGATGCAGGAGAAGTCGGCCATCATGGGCAAGTTCTCGATCCAGGAGAAGGCCTCACTGATGGACAGGTTCTCGATGCAGGAGAAATCGAACATCATGCAGCGCGCCTCCATACAGGAACGTGCCAACCTGATGAATCGCTCCTCGATCCAGGAGAGGGCCTCTATCATGCAGCGGACCAGCCTCATGGGCAGGACCTCCTTCACCTTCGAACGTGCCTCGATCCAGGAGCGCGCCGACATCATGCAGCGCGCCAATATCCAGGAAAAAGCCTCGATATTCGATCGCTCCACGATCCAGGAGCGCTCTGAGCTCATGCAGAGGCTTTCCGTCCAGGACCGGACCTCGCTGATGAAGAAGTCTTCTATCACGATGGAAGCCTTCGGCAAGCTCCCGATGCAGGAGAAATCGGCCATCATGGGCAAGTTCTCGATCCAGGAGAAGGCTTCCCTGATGGACAAGTTCTCGATCCAGGAGAAGTCGAACATCATGGAGCGCACCGATATCCAGATGAGAAGCTCGCTGATGGAACGCGCCTCTATCCAGCAGAAGTCCTCGATCATGGAGAGGGTCAATATCCAGGAGAGGGCATTCATCTTCCAGCGCGCCTCGATACAGGAGAAGTCGAACATATTCGCCAGGGCCAACATCCAGGAGCGGGTCGACATGTTCGAGCGCTGCTGCATTCAGGAGAAGGCCGCGATATTCAACCGCGCCGATATCCAGGAACGCGTCGACCTGATGCAGCGTCTCTCGATACAGGACCGGACCTCGCTCATGAAGAAATCCTCCATCACGATGGAAGCCTTCAACAAGCTCCCGATGCAGGAGAAATCGGCCATCATGGGCAAGTTCTCGATTCAGGAAAAGGCCTCGCTGATGGACAGGTTCTCGGTCCAGGAGAAAGCCAACATCATGCAGCGCGCCTCGATCCAGGAGAAGTCCTCGATCTTCAACAGGGCTTCCCTTCAGGAGAAAGCATCTATCATGGGACGCTTCTCGCTGCAGGAAAGAGCCTCGATATTCAACAGGGTGTCACTCATGCAGAGAACGTCGATCAGCAGGGAGATCTAGGGGTCTCTCGTACTATTGACTTGCGAGCGGAAGAGGGGATGAGTGGTAGGAAGGAGCAGCCCGGCGTCGACCGGGCTGGCTCCTTAGATGCCGAGTTTTCATTCAAAGGAATGTGATGAGAGGTTTCAAAGCGACCGCCGGACTGCTGTTACGCTCGATTCCCGTCCTTATCGCCGCCGCGGCGATTTTTCTCGTTCCGGGACGTGTATCGGGTCAGGACGACAACGTACAGGAAAAGCCGTACCAGCCCAAATACAGGACGTATGAAACGGAGGACCTCAGGATCTTTTACTGGTACCGGGAGCAGGAGTACATCATAGAGCATGTGGCCCGCTGCTTCGAAAACGCCTTCCACTATCACCAGAAATTCTTCGATTACACGCCGAGCGGTCCTGTCACAATCTATTTCAACGATGACGATGACTTCGGATACGCCGGAACGACAGTTATCCCCAACAACTGGATCACACTCGGCATCGAGCCGTTCGAGTATGTCTACGACACGTGCCCGACTAACGAGCGGATAAACTGGGTGATGAATCACGAGCTCGTCCATGTGACCGCCTCCGACCAGGCGACCGGCTGGGACTCGAGATTCAGGAAGCTCTTTTTCGGAAAGGTCCATCCCGAAGCTGAGGATCCTGTCTCGATATTCTACGCCTACCTCACAACGCCGCGCCTCTACTCGCCGCGGTGGTACCATGAGGGTATCGCCGTCTTCATGGAGACATGGATGGCCGGCGGTATCGGCCGGACGCTGACAGGATACGACGAGATGACCTTCAGGGCGATGGTCCGCGACAGCATTAAGTTTCATACCGTCGTCGGCCTCGAGTCCGAGGGCACGGCGAAGGATTTCCAGATCGGCCAGGTATCGTACCTCTACGGCACGCGTTTCTTCAGCTATCTCTCCCTGATGCACACCCCGGAATCGGTGATCGAATGGGTTCGGCGCAACGAGGGAAGCGGCGCCTACTTCTCGACGCAGTTCCGGAAGGTTTACGGCGCCTCGATATATGAGAAATGGAACGAATGGATCGAATTCGAGAAAGAGTGGCAGCAGACCAACCTCGACTCGATACGTCAGTATCCGGTGACCCCTGCCAGGCCGCTCTGTGAGCGCGCGCTCGGCTCGGTATCGAGGGAGTTCTTCGACGCGGAGAGCCGGACGCTCTACACGGCTGTGAACTATCCCGGTGAGTTCTCGCATATCGCGGCGATAGATATCGATTCGGGAAAGATGAGGAAGATCTGCGAGATCGAGACCCCCGCCCTCTACTAC
>DAOVNN010000194.1 GCA_030630165.1 Candidatus Krumholzibacteriota bacterium | reverse complement strand
GTGGGCGGCCGGGATGTAAGCAAGGAGATATTATGCGCCGGTTGCTGAATCTGTCGTTGATTGTTGCTGCACTTGTGATCGCGGTTGCGGGGCCCTGTCTCGCCTAGGATACCACGAAGATCTCACATGAACTGGAGGAAGTGATCGAGGCCCAGGGGGACAGCACCGCCATGGTCGTTTTTACGGGCAGGAAGCTGTTCGAGGTGCCGGCAGCAAGCATCGTCAGCGCCGAGAAAAGGGCCGAGATAATCAGCGAGCGCCTTCTGGACATCTCCAAGTCATACAGGCACAAGCCTGAGGAGTTCCGGGTCGTGAGGGATGACAGGGTGAAGGCCACCGTGATCATGAGCAGAGCGGTCTATATCATCGCGACCTGGGATTATGAATCCGACATTCTCGAGATCGACCATCAGGAACTGGTAGAGACGCGTCTGGAAGCTGTCCGCCAGGCCGTTGTCGAATACCGCAAGGGCGTCAGCACCGGTTCAATAATAAAGGGGAGTATCTTCGCGGTCGTGGCCGCGGTTCTTTTCGTAATAGCCATCGCGGTGATCTCCCGGTTGAGGCGCCGCCTGATGGGCTATCTCGAGAAGAAGCTTGCCGGCAGGACACTGCTCAAGGTAGTGAGTGGAGAGGGGGTCATGGCCTTCGTCAGGGTAGTGGCTCGCCTGGCATATCTTGTCGTTTTCATCTGGCTGCTTCTCGTTACCCTCAACTTCATACTGGCTCTTTTCCCCTGGACCCGCGGCATCGCGTACGAGATCTTCGACCTTGCAACGGGCCCTCTGAGAAAATTCGGCAAATCTTTTGTCGAAGTGATCCCGTCCCTGTTTTTCATTGCCTTTATCGTAGTAGTGGCTGTCTATGTACTGCGGGGAATCCGATTTTTCTTCAACGAGATCTCGAAGGGATCGATCACTATCAAAGGGTTCTATCCCGACTGGGCGAATCCGACATTCAACATCATACGCCTCCTTGTGATAGCCTTCGCATTCATCATCGCGTTTCCCTACATACCGGGATCTCATTCATCCGCCTTCAAAGGAGTATCAGTATTCATCGGCATCCTTGTTTCTCTGGGGTCCAGCTCCGCAATGGCGAACTTCATTTCGGGTATAATCATGATTTACATGAGACCGTTCGCTCGCGGGGACAGGGTCAGAATCGGCGAGACAATCGGGGATGTCATCGACAGGACAATTCTCAGAACGCGCCTGCTGACGCCGAAGAATGAGCGTGTGACCATACCGAATAGCCAGGTGTTGTCCGGCCAGATCATTAATTTTACCTCAAAGGCGGCGATCAAGGACCTGATCCTGCACACAACAGTCACGATCGGCTACGATGTGCCCTGGCGGGACGTTCACAAGATTCTGCTTGATGCGGCAAAAGAAACAGAAAACCTCATCGACGACCCGGAACCTTTCGTGCTGCAGAAATCCCTGCAGGATTTCTATGTCGAGTACGAGGTCAACGCCTATACGAAGAAGCCCCGGAGGATTCCGGCGACTTATTCGGAGCTTCATCAGAACATCCAGGACAAGTTCAACGAGGCCGGTGTGGAGATCCTCTCGCCGCACTACAGGATGCAACGCCAGGATGATCAAGGATCCTGACCGGTCGATCACCTGCGCAGGACCATGCGCCTGGTCTCGACCTTACCAGCGGCCCTTTTGTCTATACCATTGTTCGCGGGCTCCAGTATTGAACCGGCAAGCCACGAAGTGTTATCATCAGGCAGGATCGCTACGCCTGTTCATTCTTGCAGCGGCAGAAGGTGTTGAACAGCTATGAACAACAGCATGATGAGAGCACTCACCTTCGTGGTATTCTGCATACTGCTATTCACCGCCAGCGATCTTCAGGCCGTGGAACTCACCTTCCGGGTACGTATGTCCTACCAGGTTGAGATCGGCAATTTTGATCCAGGCAGCGACTTCGTGGATCTTGCCGGCTCCTTCAACGGCTGGGGTACCGATCCGTTAACACAGCTTACTGATGCCGACGGAGACTCCATCTACGAGATCACTCTCGACCGCTTTACGGGGTCGGAATACATCGAATTCAAATACCGCATCAACGCCCAGTGGGACGGCACCGAGGAGTTCCCTGGCGTCGGGAATAACCGCGGGTATACAGTGATGGGAAGCGACGATACGATCCTCGTCTGGTACAACGACATGTTGCCCGGCGGGGGAGGCGTAGGCGAGCTCCACTGGTGGAACGATACGGTCTTCTACGAGATCCTCGTGCGCAGCTTCTACGACAGCGATGGCGATGGCATCGGCGATCTTGCGGGGCTGACACAGAAACTCGACTATCTCAACGACGGCGATCCGGCCACCGACAGCGATCTCGGGATCACGGGCATCTGGTTGATGCCGATCCATGATTCGCCGACATACCACGGTTACGATGCCGTCGACTACCGTTCCATCAATCCTGATTACGGAACCATGGCCGACTTCGAGGCGTTTCTCGCCGCTGCCCATGCCCGCGGCATCAAGGTCATCATCGACTATGTGATGAACCACTGCTCCAACCAGCATCCCTGGTTCGTGGCGTCCGCAAATAACGATCCGACTTACCGCGACTGGTTCCGCTGGTCGACCAGCAATCCCGACCAGACCGGTCCCTGGGGGCAGGACGTGTGGCACTGGGATGCCTCTGGCTGGTACTACGGTCTCTTCTGGTCCGGCATGCCGGATCTCAACTACGAGACCCAGGCCGTTAAGGACGAGATGTTCGAGACAGCGACATACTGGCTCGACACGATCGGCGTCGACGGCTTCCGTCTCGATGCCGTCCTGTATGTCATCGAGGAAGGCGATCAGCTCCAGAACACGGCGTCTACCCTGCAGTTCTGGCAGGACTACAACACCTACGTCAAGTCGGTGAAGCCCGATGTCGTTTCCGTCGGCGAGGCGTGGACCTCTACCAGCATTGTACTGCAGTACGTGACCGAGGACCGCCTCGACTTCTGCTTCGAGTTCGATCTTTCCTACGCAATGCTCGGAGCGGTCAATGACGGCAATGCGGAATACCTGGGCACTAAGGCTTCCCAGGTATACGGCCTTTATCCGTACCTCCAGTTCGGCACATTCCTGACCAACCATGACCAGGACCGCGTGCTGAACGTCCTCGGCCACGACGAGGACAAGAACAAGGTGGCCGCTGGTATCTACATGACCCTGCCGGGCATACCATTCGTCTACTATGGTGAGGAGATCGGAATGATCGGCAGCGGTGCACACGAGTATATCCGTTCGCCCATGCAGTGGACTGACGGGACGAATGCCGGCTTTACCACCGGCACGCCCTGGCAGGCAATCAACAGCAATTACCAGCAGTTCAACGTGCTGGTGGAGGATACTGACCCCGGTTCGCTGCTCGACTGGTACAGGCGGCTGATCGAAGTACGCAACGGGACGCCGGCCCTGCGGCGCGGCACCCACGATCCGCTGGCGAGCTCCACGTCACAGGTTCTCGCCTTTTTGCGAAGCTATGAGCAGCAGACCGTGCTCTGCATGGCCAACACGGCGAATCACGCTTTGGGCAGCATCACGCTGACCGGCTCGGCGGGCAGCCTCGAGCCGGGCGACCACACGCTCATCAACCTGCTCGCTATCGGCGATACCCTGAACATTACGGTCACGCCGGCTTACGAGGTCACCGGCCTCAGCATGGCGGCGTACGAGATGAAGATCTATCAGTTCGAGGTCGTCACCGATGGAGAATCCGGCTACGGCGCCCTTCCGGAAGCCGGTTTACGGCTCGGGCAGAATTACCCCAATCCCTTCAATCCATCTACGACGATTATGTTCGACCTTCCGCAGGCGGACCATGTAAAGCTCAGCATATACAATATGAAGGGCGAGCTGATCACGACCATCATCGATCAGTACATGACCGAAGGCCGGAAGGAAGTCAACTGGACAGCCAGGAACAGCAGTGGAAGGGTGTTCTCCAGCGGCGTCTACTGCTACCGTCTTGTCTCAGGTGATTTCGTGCAGACGAAGAAAATGGTATTATTAAAGTGATAATCCTCCATATCAAAGAATGCATTGATATCTCTGCTTCATTAGTGCATTAGTTGCTCAGGTCGAAAGAGAATCGTTCAACATTCAGCTATCTCTTGCGATACTTCTAACCCTTATCATTCCCTCGCATCTGCGTAATAAATGAAGGGCCTGAAGAATGACATATAAACACGCACTCGCTCTGTACCCGTATTTAAAGGATTCCACGGCAACGATGGGAGTCTTTCCTCCTACAGGGCTGGAATACATAACAACGAACATGAAGGACCTTGTCGGCAAGATCACTTTTCTCGATCTGAGATATGAAAAGGATTACCGGGATAACAAGGTATTGTCCGAGTTTATCAGGGAAGAGATAGATCTGATATGCATCGGAATCATGTGGGACACTCAGTTCACAGAGATATGCGATCTGATCTCCGCGCTGCCGGCTGATGTCATCACTGTTGTCGGAGGCAGCAAGGCGACGGAGGAGGTAGAAACCCTTCTGGAGAGATGTGCCAATATCGATTTCGTTGTCAGGGGTGAGGGAGAGGATACGATAAGAGAGATCATAAATGGTGTCCCCCCCGGAGATATCCTCGGGCTCTCGTTTCGGGAGAACGGATCGATAGTACACAACGAGAATAGAGCTCTCCCGGAGATCCTGGGCACTGCTTATCCTGACAGGTCGATGAGAAGGCACGATTACCACTGGGTGCAGAACGGCGCGCGGATAGCGAGGTTCGCCTTCGATACGGTGCTGACTTCCAGGGGGTGTCCGTATAACTGCAAGTTCTGCACGTTCAGCCTCAATCCCCTCGGGCAGAAAAGAAAGTATACGGAGAGGCCCCTTGAACTGGTCATTGATGAGCTCAAGGAAATCACCGCTGATGTCGTGCTGTTCAGCGACGATAACTTCTTCACGAATCCCAGGCGAAGCGAAAAGCTTTGCGAGATGATCATTGAAAACGGGGTACAGAAGACATTCATCGTTCAGACGCGGATCGAGATCGCGAAGAATCCGAGGCTGCTGGAGCTGGCGGAGAAGGCCGGGTTCAAGATATTTCTCATCGGCATCGAATCGCCTCATGACTATATTCTGGAGCAGCTCAGCAAGGGGTTTAATCAGCAGCAGGTCAGGGATGCGTTTGCTGTGCTGAACAAGTTCAACTTCTACATTCACGGCTATTTCATTTACGGCAATATCGGAGAGACGTACGATGAGATGGTCTACATTGCTCAGTTCGCCAAGGAATTGAAGCTCGATTCGATCAGTTTCCAGAAGTTGAGGGTGGAAAAGTTCTCCCCGCTGAAAGAGATCGTCGAGAACACGCCCGGATATTACTGTGATTCAACAGGTGGGCCGGTGTACTCGGATACGTACAGCCTGACCGACCTGAAACAGATCCGAAACAAGATACGAAGCAATTTCTATAATCCCTCGCAGTTTCGCCAGATTCTCAAGAAGGCGCACACCGCGGGGATATTCACTCCGTCCGATTTTGCCTATGCGTCCTTAAAGCTGCCGAAGATCATCACCAAACTCATCATGAGGGAATTCGAGAAAAAGGGTTGGGTGTCAGCAAGTTAGTCTATATCCTGCGGGAAGAATCTTTCAGTATTAAACAGCAAAGGAAGTAGAGCCCGGGAATGCATACGTGCCGTATAAAGACATCATATATACCATCATGTGCCATTATTGTT
>DAOVNN010000161.1 GCA_030630165.1 Candidatus Krumholzibacteriota bacterium | reverse complement strand
GAGGACGGCAGCGTCGTGGTCCGCTGGTCGCTTTCCATTAGGGAAGAGGGAACTGTCTTTTCAGTGGAACGAACGAGGGACGGCGCTGATTTCGCCAGTCTTCCTGCCGGTCCCGAAGAGCTCGAAGGCGAAGAATATCTGTTCGTCGACGAAGACGTTCTTCCAGGCAGCAGTTACGCGTACAGGATCCTGGTCGAGGACCGGGAAGGCGAGCGTATCCTGTTTGAGACTGAATCGATGGATGTCCCGTCCGCTCCCCTGACCCTGTCGAATCATCCCAATCCATTCAACCCGTCGACAGTGATAGAATACTCGCTGCCCTCGCGGGGACATGTCTCGGTCTCCATCTATGACGTGAGCGGAAAGCTCGTTAGACGTCTCGTAGACCGTGACGCCGAAGCCGGGGTTCACAGCGTTGTCTGGAACGGTCTCGACGAACGGAAGTCCGCGCAGCCGTCCGGCATCTATTTCTGCAGGCTGAGGCTGGGAAAAAACGAAGTCACCTCGAAGCTCGTTCTTCTGAGGTAGACGGCGATGCAGGAATCAGTCGACTTTGTGAAGTATATCTTTACCTGGAGCGATGACCGATGAATCGCAAGGAGTTTTCCGGCTTATTCCTTCTTCTGATCCTTTTTCTGTCGGTGCCCGGATGCGATGATGAAGGGCCGACAGGAACGGGGGGAGTATTTTACAGGTATCCCACGGTCGTGATGGAGACTTCGCTGGGGGATATCGTAGTCGAGTTCTACCGTCGCGGCGCACCGGAGACCGTCAGGAACTTCCTTCAATATGTCGATGACGGTTTCTACGACGGGCTGATCTTTCACCGGGTTATTCCGGGATTTATTATCCAGGGCGGCGGATACGACGAGGATCTCGAACCGAGGGAGACCCGCGGAGCGATCCTGAACGAGGCCGGCAACGGGCTCTCCAACATCCGCGGTACGATCTCGATGGCCAGGTACACGGAGATACATAGCGCCAGGTCCCAGTTCTTCATCAATATGGTCGATAATACAGCGCTTGATCACCGGGACGACACCGAGATGGGATACGGATACTGTGTGTTCGGAAGTGTGATCGAGGGGATGAGTGTCGTTGATGCCATCACCGAAGTAGAAACCGGGGTGGCCGGCGATTTTTACGACGTTCCCGTCGAACCCGTCTTCATCATCCGCGCTTACAGGGTAAGATAACAGCGATCACTGCGGGTCCACGCGGGCGATCCTGCATCCGTCGGCGGATATTCTACCCGTCCTTATCATCATCACCAGATATGTCAGTATGATGACAGTCATCGCGCCGAGGAGCAGGAAGGGTGCGTTGATGCCGTACGTATCGGAGATCCTTCCCGAGACAAACGAGAAGATCGAGTTGCCGAAGATCATGATGTTCGAAGCGAGGCTGAATGCCGCCGTCCGGTTGCGGGGCTCGACGGAGCTTCCGATAAAGGAGAGGTTGGCGGGGTAGGTGGAGAAGAGCGCGATGCCGAAGATGGCGAATGCGCCGATCGCCAGGGGTACGCTGCGGCCGAGGCCGAAGATCACGGCTACGACGGCGATCACGATGTATGCGTACACGAGGGTCCGCGCCCTTCCGAGCCTTGCCGATACCCTTCCGTACATGAAGGCCGAGAGTGTTCCCGCAGCCATCCAGCAGCCCATGATGATCCCGGTTGCCGACATCGGCACCCCGAGCCTGTGGTTCAGCAGGCTCGGCGCGTAGTTGACCGTGATCCCCCAGGCGAGGCCGCCGAGGATCATCAGCGGTATGAACGTCTTGATTCCGTGGAAGGCTTTGGTCCAGGAGAGCGGTTCCTTCTCGTCCTCGATCTGCTGCGCGATCTCGCCCTTCCCGTACGCATTTCGCGAGAGGTAGAGCCCGATGGCGACTGCGACGAGGTTGATCGCTCCCCAGAGGAAGAGGGGCGCTCGCCAGCCGTAGTGCTGCGCCAGAAATCCAGTGGAAGCGAAGGCGAGCAGGACGCCGATATTTCCGAAGGCGCTCTGGAAGCCCATCGCCCTGTCGAGGTCCTTCCCTGAGAAGATGTGGGATATCCACGAGATCCCGACGGGGTGGTAGATGCTCGTTCCCATCCTCATGCCGATGAAGAAGAGGACCAGCATCCAGTAGCTCGTCGATTGTGTCATGAGGATAAGGGACGTTCCGACGAGGAGCGCGTCGAGGGCGAGGTAGTACCTCGAGTGGCGTGTTTTCGCGAAATGACCGACGAAGGCCTGGAAGATGACGGCTGTCACCAGGCCGACGAGGACCGTGGTCCCGATGTCGGAATAGCTGCGTATGAGCAGTCCCTGCGTGAGGAGAACGGGGAAGATCGTCGGCAGCACTACGGTAGAGCCGTCGTTGCACGCGTGGTGCAGCGATACCGAGCCGAGCAGCCTTCTTTTCTTTCCCTTGATCATCGTCTTCTCCGGACCTGAAGAGGTTCAGTGTATCGAGGTGTGAATATATTTACAGCACTGGGAAAAGTCAGGCTTTTTCTGTGCTAGGAAGCCGCGCTGATGTATCATCGGCCCGTATGAGGAGGTCTGCCATGAGAAGAATTTTTATCGCGGCGCTGATTATTGCCGCCTTCAGCATCGGTGCATCCGCCGCCGGCGGCACGGAAGGCACCGTGCGCCAGCCGACCGACACGATCGGCTACGCGACCGCCCCCGCCCAGGTGGAAAGGGTAGTGGCTCTGTCGGATTCAATGATCGAGGCAGGGGCGCTTCCCTTCGCTCTCTCTTCCGCTTCTTCCGGGGCGGGGGAGATGATCGGGGCGATCGTCCCGCACGATGATTACATATACGCGGGTCCTTACTACGCGATGACATTAGAGAGGGTGGGGGCCGACCTGATCATCCTCTTCGGCGTTGCCCACAGGGCGAGAAGGATCGGGCTGGAGGGAAAACTGATCTTCGATGATTTCAGCGGATGGAAGGGCCCTTACGGTGTGACCCCTGTATCACCGCTGAGGGAGAAAGTGATCGAGCGCCTTCCCGCGGAGATCGTCCTCGTCGACGGGTCCTTCCACGCTTCGGAGCATTCACTCGAGGCGTTCATCCCGTTCCTGCAGCACTTCGGAGGCACCGATGTCGAGATAATCCCCGTCCTCGTCACGAGATTCGCGGGAGATTCGTTCGCGAATGCTGCCGGTGAGATGACACGTGCCCTCGCTGCGGTTCTCGAGGAGGAAGGGATGGAGCTGGGGGAAAGCGCCGCAGTACTGATCTCCGCAGACTGCGTTCACTACGGTGACGAGGAGTGGGGAAGCGGCGGCTACGCGCCGTTCGGCACGGGACGCGAGGGATACGAAAAGGCAACTGCGCAGGATATCGAGATAGCGAGAACGACCCTTGAGGGACCGCTTTCGGCAGAGAAGATCGCCGGGTTCAGGGAGCGCGTCGAGAGGGACGATCTCGAGTGGCCATACAAGGTCACGTGGTGCGGGGTCTATTCGATACCGTTCGGACTGAGTGTGCTCGACGGGCTGTCGGCCGCGCAGGGACGCCCGGCGCCTCAGGGACATATCCTCGGGTACGGGACGAGCCTCGAGCCGGGCGCTCTTCCTGTCGGGGATACAGGACTCGGAGCGACGAATATAGCGACGGACAGACACTGGGTGGGCTATCTGGCGATGGGTTACTGGTAGAGAGGTTCCGGAGATCAGCCGGGCTCTATGACGAGGATGTCGCCGACCGACGTGCCCGTTTCGGCCAGGCGCTCCGGGGGGAGTTCCACCGCGCTGATCGCGCCTTTGACCGGTTCGACGAAGCAGTTGGGTGGAAAACTGCGGAAGATCCTTATGACACGCATCTCATTGTCGAGAAAAGCGATATCGATCGCACAGCGCATGCCGACAGTATATATCCCCTGACATGGCGATATGTAAAGAGCGCAATCCGAAGGGATTCCCCGGTCGCTGATGTGCCTGAGGGTATTCATGAAATGCTCATTCAGGGTCAGGAGAGTCGTCCCGAGGTATGTGCATCTTGTTCTGTTCCAGACAGCCAACTCGATCCTTCCGTCAGACGAACATATCTGTCATCAGCACTGCCAGTGTCGCTACGGCGAGAGAGGTCCGCCACGGCAGCATATCAATACCCGCGGTGATTCCGCAGTCATCCTGGTTACAGCGCGGGTTTTTCCTGAGCCTGCGGTTCTCCAGTATAGCCAGTACGGAACGGCCCGCTGGATTCGTCCACGTACCTGAAGGGACGAACCTGGGGGTGAGCCTGTCCGACACCATGGGCTGACGGCCGGCGGACCGTTGTATGATATAGATCACAGCGGCTATTGCGATGGCGGCAAGACCTCCGAACGGGCCGAGCAGGGAACCCGCTGCCACAGGGGCGGCGATGTCCCTCAGCGCGATCCTGTCCCTCGCCAGAAGAGGGGCGGAGACTGCAAACGCTGCCATTGCTCCGATAAGGGTCATTAAAAACCCGCCTCCGCCGGCTCGTAGTAAGTTAACGGTGGCGGAGGCGGCAACGATGATTAGGTACAACACGGTTTCCCGTCCTGTTTCCTTTTTTCTTCGACAGATGCGAAGAAGTGCGAAAACGAATATGACCGCTGTGAGTCTGAGTATCAGCGTTTCTGTTTCCCATATTCCCACAACGATCTCCCTTTCCGGGACAGCCCATTCGAGTCCGCGTATATATTCATTAACAAGATACATTCCACTGATCTGGAATAGGTCGAACAGCTTCCACGGGAGAGATGGAATGATGCCTGTTGCTGTTGTAACCCGTTGAAATGATGCAGGTAGCATAATGCGTAGAATCATGGGCAAATGGCGGGGACAGATCTGTTCATCATTTGTCGATGGAGCGGGAGACCACGGACAGGGGATTTTTACTCATGAAAGGCGGCGGACTTCCGCCTCTATGAGGGGAAATACCTATAGAGAAACCCCGGCCTTCCCCGGGTGTCACGAGGCGGGTCGTTGTTCCCCGTTGGTTCCGGTGCTTGCCTGTGATGGAGCGTCACCTGAGGGTTGCTTTTCGTCTCGTTCATCGCTGTGCGGCTTCTCTTTCGACGAGGCGCGCGAATTCCTTTGCGGCCCTCTCCATGTTGGGAAGCCAGAGTCCCCGCTCTGCCACTGTCGCCGCACATTCATCTCTCATCGATTCCGCCAGGACGGGATCCTCACTGAGGTGCAGGATCGCTTCTGTAAGGGCCGCGGCGTCATCGGTGCGGAAAAGAAGACCGCTGACACCGTCGCGCAGCCACTCGCGGTTCGCCGCAAGATCAGTAACGATCGGTACAGCGCCGCATGCCATTGCTTCGAGAAGTGAGACCGATGTTGAATCCGACCTGGAGGTGGATATGTATATGTCGGCTTGTTTCAGTTCGGCGGCGATGCCGGCCGGGTCGATCCTGCCCGCGAATGTGACGCTGTCGCCGATGCCGAGTTCCTTCGCCCTTTTCTCGAGCGCGGCTCGTTCGGGGCCGTCGCCGCAGATAATGAGCCGGGCGTCGACCTTTCCGGACAGCCCCGCGTACGCGGCAAGGAGGGTATCGATGCGGTAGACGGGGTAGAGGTTTCTAGTGCTGACGATTCTCAGCGGGCCGTCTCCCCGCCCGGTCAGTTTTTCCCGGTTGAAGACGGATGGATCGATACCAAAGTATATCTCGACGATTCTCGAGGGTTCTACGCCGGCGTGAACGACGGCGTCAGACAGCGATTCGGCGTCTGTCGTGACGAGCGCAGCGCGCTTGAGGGCGTATTCGATCTGAAGTCTGTGAACGAAAGACGACGGGTAGTCGACGAGCATGTCGGAGCCGATCGCCGATACGACGAGGGGACGGTATCCGGACTGCGCGCCGATGAATCCGTATCCACCCACGTAGATCGCATTGACGATATCGGGGCCGAACGATTCGAGCTCTTTTTTAACCGCGCCGAGGGCGGCAGTATACCCGGCGAGATTCGTGGGGAGGAGTTTCCTGATGCGCCTGGCAGGGAATGGGCATCCGTTGACATCCTCGAAGGAGATCAGCAGGACATCGTGCCCCTGGTCCTGAAAATAACCGGCCCACCGGCGAACGTGACCGAGAGAGCCGTCGCCGAGAAACGCTATTCGCATCGTCATCCTTTCCCGCGATATGCGGTCCTGCTCCCCGTCAGCCGGGAAGATGGATCGGCGCGTCGGGACCGACCGGCAGTCCCAGAAGCATCCATGCTGCAAGCAGGATCATCCAGATGAGCCCGATGATGATCGTGTACGGGAGCATCGTGGCTGTGATCGTGCCTATTCCGTATTTCTCATCGTACTTCTGCGCGAAGGCTACGATCAGGGCAAAGTAGCTCATCATCGGGGTGATGATGTTCGTGATCGAATCTCCGATCCTGAATGCCGCCTGCGTTATCCCCGGGTGATATCCGACGAGCATGAACATCGGGACGAAGACCGGAGCCATGATCGCCCACTTTGCCGATGCGCTCCCCATGAAGAGGTTGATAAACGCTGACAGGATTACGAACGCGACGAGGAGCATGACACCGGTGAAACCGATGTTGCCGAGAAACTCGGCGCCCCTTATCGCCATGAGCACTCCGATATTGCTGTACTTGAAGTAGTAGACGAACTGCGCCGCGAAGAACACGATGACTATGTAACCCGAAAGGCCCTTCATCGATGTTGCCATGAACTTGATGATTTCCTTGTCGCTCATAACTCGTCCTCAATCTCATTGATTAATGTGGGTATCTGGGTT
>DAOVNN010000005.1 GCA_030630165.1 Candidatus Krumholzibacteriota bacterium | reverse complement strand
GTCGTTTACCGCGGTTACGATTCCCTGGGGGTCAACCCGTTCCCTAACCCGATAAACATGTTCATCGTCGTCTGGGAGTGGGGCAAGTATCTCGGTCCCGAGGCGCTCGAGCAGGGCGTAGACGTGATGGTCTCGAGCTGGGACCGGATCGCGCCGAACACCCTTCCCACATTGGCCAAGAGCGGCGCCAACTACATGAACTCGCAGCTGATCAAGATGGAAGCGATCGTAAACGGCTACGTCGAAGGTATAGCGCTCGACACGAGCGGTTATGTCAGCGAGGGAAGCGGCGAGAATATCTTCCTGATCGAGAACGGGATCATCTATACCCCGCCCCTGGGCGCGAGCGTGCTTCCGGGTATTACCCGCAACACGACCATCGATCTGGCGCAGGATCTCGGCTACGAAGTCGTCGAGAAACTGATTCCGCGCGAGATGCTCTACACCGCCGACGAGGTCTTCTTCACCGGCACGGCGGCGGAGATCTCGCCGATCAGGAGCGTCGACAAGATCCAGGTCGGTGAAGGCAGGCGCGGTCCCATCACCAAGGAGCTGCAGGACCTGTTCTTCAAGATGCTCAACGCTGAAGTCGACAAGTACATGCATTGGCTCGACTTTGTATAGTCGAGGTTGTATTATCGACTTCGTGCACATAGAGGCAGACCCGTTTTTTCTTTGTGAAAGGATGGTGTCTTGAAGATCGCAATAGGTTCCGATCATCGAGGCTACTCCCTCAAGAAACGTATAAAGAAGCTGCTGGCCGGCGAAGGTCATGAGATCGTCGACGTCGGTACAGACAGTGAGGATTCGGCGGATTACCCCGATTACGCCATACCCGTCGCGGAGAAGACCGCCGGCGGAGAGGTTGACCGGGGTATCGTCATATGCGGCTCGGGTATAGGTGTATCGATAGCGGCCAACAAAGTCAAAGGCGCCAGGGCGGCACTCGTCAGAACGGTCGAGGACGCACGCATGACCCGTCAGCACAACGATTCGAATGTGCTTGCCCTCTCGGAAGCTATGGTGGACAACGAGCGGCTCGACGAGATAGTGCGCGCGTGGATCGATACTGAGTTCGAGGGGGGGCGCCACCAGAGGCGCGTCGACAAGATCACCGACTACGAAAAAAACAGATAGAGACCGGGCGGCGGCCCGGTGGAAGGGGCTTTTGAGATGCTGTACGACGAGAACCTGTTTCCTTATCTCGAGAAGACAGATCCGGAGATAATGGAGACGATGAGGGGCGAGCTGGCCAGGCAGCAGGGGCAGCTCGAGCTGATCGCGAGTGAGAATTTCACAAGCAAAGCGGTCCTGGCCGCGCTGAGCAACCCGATGCAGAACAAGTATGCCGAGGGGTACCCGCGAAAGCGCTACTACCGCGGCTGCAAGTGGGTCGACAGGGCGGAGGACATCGCGCGCGACAGGGCGAAGGAGCTCTTCGGAGCCGACTACGCCAATGTCCAGCCTCACTCGGGCACCCAGGCCAACATTACCGCTTATCTCGCGTTGATCCAGCCGGGCGATACGATAATGGGCCTGAGCCTCTCGCACGGCGGTCATCTCTCGCACGGCCATCCTGTCAACTTTTCAGGCATGTTCTACAACGTCGTCCCGTACGAGGTCGATCCCGAGACGAAGGTCCTCAACTACGATACGATCGAGAAGCAGGCGAACAAGGTCAAGCCGAAGCTGTTCGTCGCCGGCGCGAGCGCCTACCCGAGGTTCTGGGACTGGGAGCGCCTTCGCGCGATCTGCGACGGCGTTGGAGCGATGCTGATGGTCGATATCGCCCACATAGCCGGTCTCGTGGCGGCAGACGTCCACCCGAGCCCCGTTCCGTTTGCTGATATTGTCACCTCGACGACTCACAAGACTCTTCGCGGCCCGCGCGGAGGATTGATACTCTGCCGCGAGCAGTATGCGAAGGACGTAGACAAGTACAACTTTCCCGGCACACAGGGCGGCCCGTTCATGCACGCCATCGCGGCCAAGGCGGTCTGCTTCAAGGAAGCGATGACAGGCGAGTTCAAGGAGTACCAGGCGCAGACGGTGGCCAATGCCGCCAGGCTCGCTGCGGTGATCGTGGAGAAGGGGTTCGACGTAGTGAGTGGCGGCACGGACAATCATCTCTTCCTTGTCGACCTTACGGTGAAGGGACTGACCGGCAAGGAAGCGGCGAAGGCGCTGCATAAGGCCGGTATCACGGTGAACAAGAATACCGTCCCGTTTGACAAGCAGTCCCCGTTCGTCACCTCGGGTATCAGGGTCGGGACGCCCGCTCTCACGACGAGGGGCATGAAGGAAACCGAGATGGACGAGGTCGGAGGCATGATGGCCGAGGTCCTCGGAGACCTTGAGAATGCCGACGTGATCGAATCGGTAAAGGGAAAGGTCGCGGACCTCGTGAAGAGGTTCCCACTGTACGAATAGAGGAGAAGCCTGGTGAAGAGACCGACCTGGGACGAATATTTCATGAAGATCACCATGCTGGTGGCACAGCGTTCCACCTGCTTGAGGCGCATGGTCGGGGCGACGATCGTGAAGGACAAGAAAATCGTGTCCACCGGTTACAACGGGGCGCCGAAGGGCCTCAAGCACTGCCTCGAGATCGGCTGCCTCCGCGAGGAGCTGGGTATACCCTCCGGGGAACGCCATGAGCTCTGCCGGGGCGCCCATGCCGAGCAGAACGCGATCATCCAGGCTGCTGGTAGCGGCACGAGCATGGAAGGCGCGACGATGTACTGTACCGATTCTCCTTGCTCGACCTGCACAAAGATGATAATCAATTCCGGTATCAGGCGGCTGGTGCTTGGCAAGAGATATCCCGACGAGCTCGGCGAGAAGCTCATCCGCGAATCGGGAATAGAGACGGTCTATCTCGCACTTGAACCGGTATCCGGCAGCTGATCCGGGGACCGGGAGGCTGAACATGGAGGCGGAAAATGCGCTGCCCCTCCTGCGGACATGAAGAGGACAAGGTCGTTGACAGCAGGTCGACGAAAGAGAACTCGGCGGTGCGAAGGCGCCGCGAATGCTTATCTTGCGGACACAGATTTACCACTTATGAGTATGTCGAGCTGAGGCCCTTCATGGTCGTCAAGAAGGACGGCCGAAGGGAGCACTACTCGCGCGAGAAGGTTCTCAGCGGGCTCCTGAGGGCGTGTGAGAAGCGTCCTGTTTCGGTGGAGACGCTCGAGAAACTCGTCGACGAGGTGGAGAAGACGGTTTCGGCCAACATACGCGACGAGGTCCCGACCGCGGAGATCGGTAACGAGGTGATGAAGCGGCTCGCCGCGCTCGACCAGGTCGCTTACGTCAGGTTTGCCTCGGTCTATCGAGACTTCAAGGACGTTCAGCAGTTCCTCATGGAGCTTCGCGGACTGCTCGAGAGTGGCGACTAGGCAGCCGGAACGGCAGGTGCGATTGCCGCTTTCCCCTTCGATGCGAATCATGTAGATTGTCTTTGTACGAGCCCGTAACGGGACTCCCCCCGATTTTTCCTGGAGGTAGGCAGGCCATGACCAGATCAGTTTCCCGCTCCGCTGTGTTGTTTTTAATCGTCTCCATCTTCATTCTCCCCGTTCTGGTCCTGCCGGCCGCCGCGGAGGATGGGGAGATGGTGACCCTCCGCTTCGTTCCTGAGGAGGGGAAGCTGTTCAAGTACAAGGGCGATTCCCGCAACCAGGTATTCTACGGTCCGTATAGCTTCGAGACTATCACGGGGCAGGAAGTCGAGATGTCACTTCTCGAGGTTCTCGAAAACGGCAATTCCAGGATGTCGGTCACGTTCACGAAATCGTCGACCAAGATGATGAGGATGGGTACCCTTATCGAGCAGGACCCCCGCGTGAAGCCCGAGGGCAGGACGATCAAGGTAGAAGTAGACCCGAGGGGCGAAGTCATCGAGGCGCTTGGATTTATAATGGGCGTCAAGAAGGGCCGCGCGCTGGACAGCTATATGAAAAAGTGGTTCTTCAAGCTGCCGGAGGAAGCGGTCGGTCCCGGATCGACCTGGACCATTCCGATCGACAAGGATAGCCCGGGTAAAGACGGCGAGGTCTACAAGGTAAAGGGCTTGGGCGAGTTCAAGCTGAAGAAGATCGAAAAGAAGAACGGCATCATGGTCGCCGAGATTGAGGGCAAGGCCGAGGTAGAGGTCCATTCAGAGAATCCGCAGGGAATATTCGACGGCAAGGCCAAGTCGAACCGAAAGATCTATATCGCACTTGATGGCGGATATATCGTCGAGGGCGAGAACAGCACCGAGGTCAAGGGCAAGATGATCAGTGCGGACGAATACGGCAAAGAGACCGAAAATGACGTCACCACGGTCGAATCCCACAAGATAAAGCTGGAGAAGTAAGCGTCGATATGGCCAGGGAGGCGTGTTGTCAAATAGTGGAGAGAACCTCAGGGAGATGGGATTTCTCGACCATCTCCTCGTTTTGCGGTCGACGATCATATGGATCCTCGCCGTGTGGCTCGGGACCTCGATAGTGCTCTGGTTTTTCTCTGGCCATCTTCTCGATTTTCTTCTTTCGACCATTCCGGTCGAGAACCTCTATTTCAACGCGCCGATCGAGGCCTTCATGGTGAGGCTCAAGCTGAGCTTCATCACCGGAGCGCTGATTGCGTTCCCGTTTGCCTTGTTCAAGACATGGGCGTTCATCTCTCCCGGCCTGTTCTCCCGTGAGAAACGGATCATCATCCCGATGATCGCCCCCTCAGCGATTCTTTTCTACACCGGGGCGCTTTTTGCCTACTGGGTGATGGTTCCGATCGTCCTTGGATTTCTTCTCAGGTTCGGGACCGAGATGCTCGAGCCGCTCATCTCGGTGTCGAAATACTTCGAGTTCGTCGCGCGCCTGTGTTTCGCTTTCGGGGTAGTCTTCCAGCTGCCCCTGGCAATCATTTTCCTTACCTGGATCGGAGTGGTGTCGCCGAGGACTCTGCTCCGCAAGTGGCGCTACGCGATCGTCATAATATTCATCACGGGGGCAATTCTCACCCCACCCGACCCTGCGTCGCAGCTGATGATGGCGATTCCGCTCGTGTTTCTCTTTATGGGGAGCGTTCTGCTGTCACTGATCTTTGAGAAGAGGAGGAAGCAGCGGGAGGAGGAAGGAGAGGAAGAGGAGAACGCCGAGTGATCCTGAGGCTTCAATAAGATTATGAATATTACACCGGTGTGGATAAAGAGATTGCTTGGAATCGCGGCGCTGATGGCAGCTGTTATCTCGCTGATGATGTTTTTACACAAGTTGAGGTTTGGATCGCAGTCACTTTTATGGGGAAGGGCCTGGAATTTCGGTCACGCCCCGCTGTTCGGTGTTATAGCCATTATCATATTATGGTTATTACATCTATCTGTCGGACAGCGCCTCAGCGCGCTGCCCAAGTACGCCATTGCCTGGTTCGGAACCGTCGGCCTGGGTGCAATCTCGGAATACCTGCAAATATCCTCTGCCCGCAATGCGGACTTATCGGATTGGGTCTATGATATTGTCGGAGCTACGGCTTTTCTGGCTTTTTATTTTTCCATCGATCCACGAGTTTCAGACGAGGAAAAACGGTTGCAGGGACTGGTTAAAGTACCGGTCCGTATCGCAGCTGTTTTAATAATAATAGGTGTAGGGATTCCAGTGATCACAGGGGCCGCGGCAAGCTGGTATCGCCGGACCTCATTCCCGAAGATGTACACCTTTGAAAGTCACCTTGAGAAAGAGTTCATAGAATCGTCACGCGCTGTGTTGGAATATGTCGACCCTCCAGATGAATGGTCCAGCCACAATTCGCAGGTCGCTGAAGTCACGTTTTTCCCGGCAAAGTATCCTGGCCTGGAGTTAAAGGGGCCCTATCTCGACTGGCGTGGGTATAAGGCCCTGACACTGGATGTCTTTTCTCGCGCAGAATCTTCAGTAACCCTTTATCTTATGATCAAGGATTGTATTAGGGCGAGCTATCACGACCGCTATAACGGTGAAGTAAAGATTCATCCGGGGCATAATGAAGTAAGAATCCCTATGGCGGAGATAGAAAATAGTCCGACGAAACGACTGCTGGATCTGTCGTCGATTCAGGTGATCCACCTGTTTCTCATCGAGCCGCAACAGCCAATGGTCCTCTATTTTGACGATCTGCTTCTGGAGTGACCTGCCCCCCGAGCGAACTCAATCATCGCGAGGATTATCCCACGTACTCCGGCCAGTTGCGTTCTATTGAGGGAGGGAGCTGCCGGATATGCTCGGTCGTTGAATGCTTGGAGTCGAAATCATGGTAGGCACGTTCGATCTGCTCGGGTTCGAGGTCCAATTCCGCGGCTACAGCATTGATATCCAGCTTGTATTCCCATGCGTACAGCAGTGGATCGAGGATGTCAAACGGCAGACAGAAATAGAAATCCTTGTCCGATATGGCCAGGCTGAAAGTATCCGGGCTCGGAGTCCGGTCCATGACCTCTTTGGGCGTCCCGAAAAAATCGCCGAGCTGGTACATCTGCAATTTGTATAGATGTGAAACACATTCATAATCGGTTCCGCCATCGCCGTACTTGCAGAAATCACCCAGCAGGAATTCCGTCTTGTTGGTCGTGCCGGCCACCATGTAGTTCATCTGTTCGCCCAGGAAATACAGGGCGATCATCCGGGAACGGATCTTAACGTTGGCCGCGGCCGTAATGGCGAGGAACTGGTTCTTCGCCAGGCGTTTTTCACCCTTGTTGCCTTTACCGTCATCGATACGAAGCGTATAAAAATTGTATCGGTCAACCTCGAGAAGGTTCTGGGGCAGACTTATGTTGAATTTGTAACTTTCGTCATACTCGGGGAATATCGACTTGATGATCTCATCTCTCGTCCGGTAAGCGCCGAAGCTGCCTACGGCATCGGTCAGATTCATCGTGTCATGCCGGATACCGAGGCTGTCGATGACCAGTTGGGCGAATTCAGCCGAATCAGGGCTTGAATCCTTTTCGGGAAGTATCAAACCGAAGACCTTGTCTTTTCCCACGGCAGCTACAGCCAGCGCGGCAACCACGGCTGAATCAATACCGCCGCTTACGCCCACGATTATGCCGTCTTTCTTGGGTGTCCCTTTCGTCTGTGCCGACATGAAATCCTGAACGATTGCGCTCTCGCGCTGCGCGTCTATCTTTAGAATATCCCTGATCGGTTTCATCGACAGACCTTTCTATCTTCTATCAACTCTGGTTCTTCAGCTTCTTTTTATCGATTTTACCTGATTTTGTCTTTGGCAGTGATTGGATAAACTCTATTACCTTGGGCACTTTATGCGCCGCGAGCCGTGCGCGGCAGAAGTCGGAGATATCCTTTGCGTCGGCATCGAAGCCCTTCTTGTTAACGATTATGGCCTTTATTGCCTCGCCTAGGATGGGATCATCCACTCCGAATACAGCGACTTCCAGGATCTTTTCATCTTCGATAAGGCATTCTTCGACTTCCTTGACGCTGACCCGGTTGCCGCCTGTCTTGATGATCTCTTTCATGCGGCCCGTGACGAAGATGTAGCCGTCCTCGTCTTTCTTGGCCAGATCGCCGGTAAACAGTCGCCCGTCCCTGAGGACCTGTCTCTCTTCTTCCTCGTGGTTCCAGTAACCCAGCATGACATTGGGGCCGTCCACAACGATCTCTCCCTCCTTGCCGGGAGGCAGTTCGTTCCCGTCTTCGTCCGTGACCAGTACGGTAACTCCCGGTACGGGGATGCCGATCGATCCCAGTTTGCTCTCGAGCATATCCGGGGGAAGCCAGGTCACACGCGGGGCGGCCTCGGTCTGTCCGTACATGATGAAGATCTCTTTTGTCGGGAAGGCATCCATAAGCTGCCTGACGATCTCCGGCGCCATCGCGCCTCCGGCCTGCGTGAAATATCTCAATGACTTCAATTCGCGTTTCAAGAAAGTGGATTTGCCCATCAGGATCATGAAGTTTGAGGGCACTCCCGAGAAGCCTGTCACATCTTCGCTTTCCATTGTGTCGAGGACAGCTTCCGGGTACAGGAAACGATTATCGATCACGACCCTGCCGCCGCAGCCGACATGGGTGAGAAGCAGGGAATTGCCGTAGATGTAATAGAAGGGCAGGATGACCATTATGGCTTCATCCATGGTCAGCCTGAGGTACTCGATCGTCGCCAGTGTATTGCTGACCAGGTTGCGATGCGAGAGCATTACTCCCTTGGGCTTGCCGGTGCTGCCCGAGGTATAAAAGATGGCGGCCAGTTTATTATCATCCGTTGTGCCGGTAACCGGTTGGGAACAGGTATCCGGCACCGCTTCTTCCGTCACAGTGACCACGGGCTCGACCTCAAGGTCATCACGCCCGCTGCTGATCTTCTTATCCGAGAAGATATGCTCGACGGGGGAGTCCCCCGCTACCAGTTCAGGAAGGATCCGGCGGTATCTCGAGTCGACCAGGAGGGCTCTTGCGTTACAATCCGCCAGAACGAATCTCAGGCTGTCCGGGCCGAGCGAAGTATCGAGCGGTACAATCACGAATCCGGCCTTCAGAACGGCGAAAAACGCAATCACGTATTCCACTGAATTCTCGAACAGCACGCCGACCGGCGATTCCGGAGGGAGCGAGAGCTTTTCGAGACGGTCGGACAGATGGCACGAGGACCGGTAAAGCTGGTCGAAGGTCGTGTGTTTCCCGTCATGCGAAACTGCGGTCCTGTCGGCAAACAGTTTCACGCTTTCTGATAACAATTCGAATACAGTCATGATTATTCAAACATTCTTTTTAAATGAGCAATCGGCCTTAACCGCGGTCAGCCGAGTTTTCCAGATATGAAGATCACCAGATTGTCTATTGAATCAAGATTCGCTGGAGTCATCTCGTCATCTTCAACGGAAAAACCGTACTTGTCCTCGATAAAGGCAACCAGTTCCAGTACGCCGGTTGAGTCTATTACGCCCTCTTTCATAAACGAATCGGAGTCGCCAGGGCATTCGTTTTCATCGCCCATTAAAAATAATTCAGTGATGAAGCTCTTGATCTCCTGACGAATCTTATCTTGCTCTGTCATAACTGATACTTACCTCTGTTTCTTGAGTCTTCTCATTGTTATTTACTACTGCGAGCCATCTTATTATGGATATTCTGCCCCTGTCCATTGATTTGCTACTCGATTTCCAGTGGATACAACCGGAGATACTCCGTGGCGTCGATTTTACGCTGGATATTGGCGTATCCCCGCTCAACCTGTTGCGGTGTGAGATCAAGTACGGCGGCGGCTTCGGCAGGAGATACTTTGTTTTCCATTGCATGCCACAGCATATCCATGCGGTAGAAATCAAGGCCGAAGAAAAACTCCTCCTGGGTAGAGCCCGCACTATAAGTATCCGTTGTCGGGACGCGTCCGATTATATCGGAGCCGACGGCCAGCTCTTCGGCAAGCTGGAAGACCTGCATCTTGAACAGATGCGCGATTGGCTTCAGATCGGCGCCGCCGTCGCCATATTTGACGAAGAAACCCTGTTCGTGTTCGTCCTTGTTGGCGGTGCCGACTACGGCGTAATTGCGCTTCTCCGCATGATAATAGAGGGTGGTCATGCGAAGCCTCTGCTTGAGGTTGGAGGCCGCTACAATCTGGAGATACGCTGAGGGTGGCATGCGCTTCGTTTTTTTCTCGCCGCTCGGTCTTTCAATCGTCAGGTTGAAAAAATTGAAAGTCTCTTTCTCAAGAATGTTGGTAGGAATGGTTATCTTGTTTTTATATGTGCTGTCGTATTCGGGAAAAACCCGCTTTATAGCTTCATCGCGTCGTCTGTAACACTCCATGCCTTCGAGCCCCGGCGTAATGTTTTCAAGAACCGTTTTTATGCCAAGCCTGTCAGCCAGGTCCTGCGCCAGCGTCTGGCTATCCGGTGAAGAATCCTCTTCCGGCATCATGATTCCCACCACTCGCTCCGGTCCCAGAGTTTTGGCGCAAAGGGCCACTACGACCGATGAATCCAGTCCCCCGGAAATACCAATTACCGCGCCGGCCTTTTTGAGATCGCCGCGGATTTGTTTTCGCACAGACTGGGCCAGCTCTCCGGCAACCCGTCCAGCGTCGATTTTCAGACTGTCTTTGTTGAACTTCAATGGACCTGTCCTCCGTTTAGGTTTCCCCTGTCGTTTTTAAGCCAAAAGTATGCCAAAACGAGTATGGCAATTTTCTATCTGATGTTAATTCCACATATTCCGGGTGCCAAGCGTAAAACAACCGATTGATTATGTCAACTTTCGGATAAAATCGGCCATCAAATACGATACCTTATCCAGAGGAACTACTACAGGATCTTCCAGTATGAGGCGTTATTATCGGCCTTCTCTTCCCACATTCAGGTGCTGCTAATATGTGCTGCTTATCATGTACCCCAGAAATGCAATGAACGCGACGGTTCCACCGATAGCAACCAGCAGTACTTTCGTTGGCCACCACCATGCTGAAATCTTTTCGATATGATCGACCTCATCGAACGGCAATACTATCGGATCATCGAGTTCGGTGTGACTGACTTGCGTGTAGATCTCGAGTATGATAAACGTCGAATCGGTTCTTGTGAATCTACTAGGCGAAAGTGTGCTGCCGTCGGTCAGATGAAAAATGTAATCTCCCGAGAAGATCAACTCGCCGTCTCTGTAGTTTCTCGGCGGATCGAATTTATCCTCTTTTACTTCCCATTCCGAATCAGGGACATTGACAATGTGAGTGCAGCCGACATGAGCCGCGGACGTGATGATGAGGACTTGTATTATTATTCGTTTCATCATTGGTCGCATCGGAAGCCTTCGCGGATTCCCTTCAGATTCAAAACCCGGATCCTAGGGCACTCTGAGGATCAGATTGTAACTCCGGTTCGCCTTGTACATGCCTGACGCTGTGCTGTTCCTCGCGTCCGCCGGCGGTTCGACCCAGAAGAAGCCGTTCAGGACGAACTTGAACTCAAGTTCCGAACCCTCATTGAAAAAGGCGAGGTTTTTCCTCAACTCCCAGATTCCTTCGCCGGCATCTTGCATCTGCCAGGCTTCTTTGGACCAGCCATTGAACTCTCCGGCTACTGTCACGGTCTCGATATCGACGTCACTGATCGCCAGCCATCTGCCGGTGTCGTTTCGGGTGGCTTCCTCGAATTCGGAAGCATCGAACCTGAAGATGATTTCGTCATTTCCGATCAAGTAACCCAAGGTCCCGTCCGATGGGGGGTCAACTGCAGGCGCCGGCGACTCCGCGCAGCCTGTCAAAACGACACACCATGCCAGTAGAAGAACAAGAAAAAACTGTCTCATACGGATCAACCTCCTGTTCGAATAGCCCGTATCATGACGCACGATAAGGGAGTGTTAACCGCTGTCGGACAGTATAGCGGGTTGCAGGTACTGCTTCAAGGGAGCGGGAGGAGATTTGTTATCAACTGGTTTCTTCATCCCGCAACTTCAACGCCGAAATCTTGACACTGAAAGACATCTTGTGCTAGATTTCAATTATCCGGGACGGTTGCTGCGAGAGAGTGATGCGGTGGGCGCCCCGGATAATACTTTGTCCGGCGCAGCCGGCGAAGGGGAACCGGGTCGAGCACCTCAATGAACGCCCTTGATTCAAAAGACCTGAATACTTTCCAGGCTCCCGTCATCAGGGAGCTTGAAGCGCTGGAGAGCGACCTCAAGGATGCCCTGAGATCGGACCTTCCTCTGCTGCAGGAGATCTCGGCGGCTCTCACCGAGGCGCCGGGAAAGCGCATCCGGCCGAACATGCTCTTTCTGGCATCCCGGTGCGCGGGCGGCTCTCCGGAGAAAGCGGCGGCCGCTGCTCTGGCGGTCGAGTTGATCCACACCGCGACGCTTCTTCATGACGATATACTCGACGCGCATATGACCCGTCGCGGCAGGCCGACCGTCTTTGCCAGATGGGGAGCCGACTCGGCGATGATCATGGGCGATTATCTCTTCTCGAAGGCTTTCGCGCGTCTCGGCGAAGCTAAACTGGACTCGGCGATCGAGATTCTCGCGAAGGTGACAAACCTGATGAGCCTGGGCGAGCTGATTCAGCTCCAGACGAGGAAGGACATCGATGTCAGCGAGGAAGATTATATGGAGATGATCTACCGCAAGACCGCATCACTCTTTTCCGCCGCGAGTGAGTGCGGCGCGTTGACCGGTAACGGATCGGAGAAGTTCAGGTCTGAGTTCGCCAGCTTCGGCGAGAATATCGGGCTGGCCTTCCAGATCACAGACGACCTCCTTGATTACCTCGCGGCCGACGTGCAGATAGGCAAGCCGATAGCGAGCGACTTTACCGAGGGTCGGGTCACACTGCCGTTCATCTCAGCCTTCCGCAACGCTCCCGAAGAGAGCAGGGAGCGCGTTAGAGAGCTCTTCCACAGCAGCTTCGATGATGAAGCGAACTGGAACGAGGTAGTCTCGTTCATCCAGAACTACGGAGGGATCGAATACAGCCTGAATAAGGCTCGCGAACTGGGTGAGAAGGCCAAGGGCGCCCTCACCCCGGTATCTCCCTCCAGGGAGAGGGACGCCCTCTGCTTTGCCGCCGATTATATCGTTCACAGGATCAGCCCGTTCACCGCATGACAACCCGTATCTTATCCCTGTAATGCTTCCCTGAAAGGGTGTATAATCCCGCCGATGATCACCGGAAATACCAGGGAAGCGTTATTCTACGAAAAACTCGATGACGGCAGGGTCAGGTGCCTGCTCTGCCCGAACCTGTGCGTGGTGGGCAACGGCTCCGCCGGCCGCTGCATGGTGAGAAAAAACGAGTCGGGGAAGCTGCTGACCCTGTCCTACGGGAACACGGTGACCGTGGCGATCGACCCCATAGAAAAGAAACCCCTCTACCATTTCATGCCGGGAAGTCAGATCCTCTCGATCGGCCCGAACGGGTGCACGCTTACATGCGACCATTGCCAGAACTGGCAGATCTCCCAGGAGAAGGCGCCCGTGAGATACCTTTCCCCTGAGGAACTCGTCGAGCTCGGTGGGAGGGATGGGTCGGCAGGTGTCGCGTTCACATACACGGAGCCGCTGGTCTGGTTCGAGTACCTCCTCGACGCGCTGCCGCTGCTTACGGATGCGGGGCTCAAGTCGGTCCTGGTGACGAACGGCTACCTCAACGAGGAGCCGGCGCGTCAGATCGTTCCACTGGTCGACGCCTTTAACGTCGACCTCAAGTCGTTCAACGACAGTTTCTACCGGAAGTACTGCGGGGGGAGCATCGAACCGGTCATGGCTTTCATAGAGCTGGCCGCCGAACATGCTCATGTAGAAGTGACCTGCCTCATCATACCCGGCCTGAACGATACCGAGGAGGAGATCGCGAAGATGGCCAGGTGGCTTTCGGGCATCTCGAGGGAGATTCCGCTCCACCTTTCAAGGTTCTTTCCTCGGTTCAGGATGGACGGACGTCCACCCACACCGCAGGAAACACTCGAGATGGCCTTCAGGACCGCGCGGGAATATCTTGATTATGTCTATGTCGGTAATATATTCATCGAAGGTACGGAGAACACCGTCTGCCCGTCATGCGGCGCCGATGTGATCCTCCGTTCCGGTTATTCGGCAGAACTCCGCGCCGCGGGAGGCATTTGCACCTCGTGCGGCCATCACATCAAGGGGGTCTGGAGTTAATTGAGTAAAGATACACCAAAAAAGAAGGTTCAGCCCAAGGCGCTTGCGAGAAGGATCATCAAGGCCGTCTGGGACAAGAAGGCCGAGGACATCGTCCTGCTCAACCTGAAGAAGATATCCGGCGTCACGGATTATTTCGTGATCTGCACGGCGAGCAGTGAGATCCACGCGAGAGTGCTCTCCGACGCCGTTTCGGATAAGCTCAAGGGGAAGGACCTGATAGTTCATATCGAGGGTCACCAGGCTGGTCGCTGGGTACTGATCGACTGCTTCGATGTCGTTCTGCACATATTTGTGGCGGAAACCAGGGACTATTACGGGCTTGAGAAATTCTGGGGCGATGCTCCGAAGGAGGAATTTCCCGATGGCAAGTAGAGGGGAAAACATCTTCTCGGCCAGGGAAGCCGTCACCGGTGCCATAGTTGCCGCGCTGGAGAAGCTCGATATCCGGGCGGACGAGGGATCGATCATGCTGGAGCGTCCCAATGACCCTTCCCACGGCGACCTGAGCTGCAACATCGCTCTTGTAACGGCGAAGAAGATCGGCACCAATCCGAGGGAACTTGCCGCCAGACTCGTCGAAGGGCTGGAGCTCGACGAATCCTTTATCGACAAAGTGGAGATCGCCGGGCCGGGATTCATCAACTTTTCCTTCTCAGACAGATATCTGACCGGGCAGGTCGCTGCGATAAACAAACTCGGCGATTCGTACGGAAACTCGAATCTAGGCGAAGGCATAAAGATGCAGGTCGAGTTCGTGTCGGCCAATCCTACCGGACCGCTCGTGATTGTTTCGGCCCGTGCGGCGGGAATCGGCGCATCGCTCGTCCATATCCTGAAGAAGGCCGGCTATACGGTCGAAGCAGAGTATTACCTCAACGACGCTGGCAGCCAGGTGCGCAAGCTCGGGGCCTCGATGATGGTGAGGTTCAGGCAGAGGCTCGGGGAGGATGTGGAATTTCCCGAGGACGGATATCCGGGCCAGTATCTCATAGACCTCGCGGTGGAGATCCCGGAGGATGAGGGGCGCGGCTGGATCAAGAAGGGCGGCGACGAGGCGGTCAAAGCGTTTGGAGACTACACGCTCGACAAGATGATCGCGTGGATCAAGAGCGATCTTGAGGGATTCGGCGTCGAGTTCGACGTCTTTTTCAGGGAATCGGCCCTGCACGCCCGGGGCGCCGAGATAGAAGAGGTCCTTGCCTTGTACAGGGACAAGGGCTCGGTCTACGAGGAAGAAGGGGCGGTCTGGTTCCGGTCGACCGACTACGGTGACGAGAAGGACCGCGTGCTCGTGCGGAGCGACGGTACACCGACATATTTCCTTGCAGATGCTGCGTATCACCTCAACAAGTTCAGGCGCGGATTCGACAAGGTCATCGACATATTCGGGCCGGACCATCACGGACACATCGCCAGGCTCAAGGCGTCGGCGGCAGTTTTCGGGGCGCCGGACGACTGGCTCACCGTACTGACTGTCCAGTGGGTCCGCCTGATCGAGGACGGCAAGCAGGTCAAGATGTCGAAGCGCGCGGGCGAGTTCGAGACACTCGCCGATCTCCTCACCGACGTAGGGGAGGATGCGGCGAAGTTCTTCTTCCTGATGAGGAAGATGAGCGCCCATCTCGATTTCAACCTGACGCTCGCCCGTAAGGAATCGGACGAGAACCCCGTTTATTACCTGCAGTACGCGCACGCGAGGATATGCAGCGTCATCTCTTACGCACAGGGTGAGGGTGTCGATTTCCCCGAGGACAGCTCGTGCGTCGAGCTCCTCACCGAGCCCGAGGAGAAGGAGCTGATCAGAAATCTCGTTATCTTTCCGCAGCTGATAGAGGGAGCGGCAACGTCGTGCGAGCCGCATCGGCTCACCACGTACGGGCAGCAGCTGGCGGGTTCGTTCCACAGGTTCTACCATATCTGCAGGATCGTCTCCAGCGACACGCGTCTCAGCGAGGCCAGGCTCATGCTGGCCAGTGCGACACGGATCGTTCTCTCGGAGACTCTCCGTCTGCTGGGGGTCTCGGCTCCCGAGCGGATGTAGAACAAAGCCGAAAGTCACATGAAGGGAGTCGCTGGATGAGTCTGGTCATAGTCGGTTCTGTAGCCTTCGATACAATAGAAACGCCGCGCGGCAGGGTGGACAGGGCGATCGGCGGATCGGCCGTCTATTCGTCGATGATCGCGAGCAGATTCTGCGAGCCGAAGCTCGTGGGCGTCGTAGGTGAGGATTTTACCGCGCAACACAAAGCGATTCTCGAAGAGAGGGGAGTCGACATCGAGGGGCTCGAGACCGTGTCCGGCGGCAGGACCTTTTTCTGGGAAGGCCGTTACGGGAGCGATCCGAACGAGCGCGACACGATCGTGACCGAACTCAACGTCTTCGAGAGTTTCAGCCCGAAGCTGCCGGAGAGTTATCTTTCGGCTGGCTTTCTTTTTCTCGGCAACATCGATCCCGTCCTGCAGCTCGCCGTTCTCGAACAATTCCCCGTTAAGCCGGTGACAGGGATCGATACGATGAATTTCTGGATTGAGGGAAAACTCGATCAGCTGCGCCGGGTCCTCGAGAAAGCCGACCTGGTATTCGTCAACGACAGCGAGGCGAGGCAGCTCAGCGGCGAATCGAATCTTCTCAGCGCTGCCGAATCGGTCCTCGCGATGGGGCCGAAAGTCGTCGTCATCAAGAAGGGCGAGCACGGGGCGCATCTCTTCACGAAAGGCTTTCAGTTCATCGTGCCGGCATTCCCGCTCGAGGATGTCCTCGATCCGACCGGGGCGGGTGACACCTTTGCCGGAGGATTCATGGGATACCTCGCGTCGGCCGGCAATATGGAGCACGGGACGCTGAAGAAGGCGATGATCTACGGCACTGTTTCGGCCAGCTTCACATGCGAAAAATTCTCCGTCGAGAGGCTCGAAAATCTCGAAATCGAAGAAATCACCGGGCGTTATAACTCCCTGTCAGACATCACGAGGTTCGACAGGGAATGACGGGGAATGCCCTCTGCAGGCCTCATTACAGCCTGAAACTTGAGTTTTCCAACCGTTTGTGGTACAATGGATTAGTGATAGCCCACAACACTGTGCTGGAGGGATTGCATGCGTGACGGATTCTCCGAAAGGGAGATTGTATATAGAGCGGAAGACCTGATCCTCAGGCTGAGGGACGTAAGGTCGAGCCGCATCATCACCGACGAGAAAGGTGCGATCAGCGAGATCCACGTGGTCGCTTCCTCAGACAGGTCACCCAAGATGATAGCGCGTGATGTCGAGACTGCGCTCAAGGCCGAGCTGGATCTTGAGATTGATTACCGGAAGATCGGCGTGGTCCTTATGGATCCGGTCGGCAAAGGGGATGAAGAGAAGAGTGAGTTCCCGCTGGAAGACAGACCCTTCGTCAATACTGAAAGCGACCCCGTATTGACGGACGATCTCGTCGATGAGCGCTTTGTCGAGAGTGCGCCGGATGTCTCTCCGGAGAAAATTCCCGAACCGTTCTTCGAACGGCAGCTTCCGGGCCCGCCTTCCGAGCCCGTTGTCATATCGATTCAGGCGCCTGTGTCGGAGAGTCTCTCTGATAATGAAACTCCAGACGTTGCCGAACCGGGGCTCGAGTTCCTCGAGGATAGTACGAGGATAGGATTTCGCGGCCTCAGTCTCTCGATGGAGGAAGATGTGATAAAGGTCGAGGTCAGGCTGACGAGCAACGGGCTTGAAGTCATCGGCTGCGTCGACGACTGCTGCGGCAACAGGCCGGTCTTCGAGACTGTCGCCAGCGCCGCGGTAAAGGCTCTGGTGGAACTGCTTGACGAGAATTTTCATCTGTGTTTATCTGAGGTCAGAGAGCTCGAAATAACGGGCCGCAAGGCTCTTGTAGCGGTGGTCGACATGATCCGGGGTCGCGCCTCGAGCAGTTTCTCCGGATGCGCATTCGTTGGCCGCGACTCCGGCGAGGCAGCCGTCATGGCGGTCCTCGACGCAGTAAACAGGCCGTTTGGCAGATGGAAGTCAAGACGGGAAATCCATTACCGCATAAGGTAGCGCCGATCAGGTCCCTGCGGACACAGTCCTCTTTTTCTTTCAATTTCCACCGAGAACCCGAATCGCCGGAAATGGGTGTTTATATCCATGCGGCGTTGTAAGTTATTGGCATAAATACTGCAAGACAGCGCACATGCAAGCTGTCACGTACGGAGGAGAATAGGCTTCTACCTGACGCTCGGTCAGCAGGTTTGCCCGGATGGAAGAGCAGAACAAGACTGGTTTGGGATTCAAAGTATATTACACCCTGTTTGTTATTGCGGGGTTTTTATGTCTGGCCTGGTTCACTGGAAATCTGCCGGTTGGCCAGTGGCGTGACATAATTCTGTTCATAATCCTGATCATTATCGCCGATTCGGTCCAGATATCCCTGCCGAGGGGGGGGGCGTCGATATATGCGTCATCTCCGATAGACCTTGCCGGGATAGTCCTCTTCGGACCAGCGGTGATGGCTGTGGCAGAGGCGGTCTCCACCCTGGTCACCGAGGGGATATTCCAGCGGCGGCCGATCATCAAGGTGCTCTTCAACGTTCCGCTTCTCGTTATGACGGTCGGACTCTCGGGCCTCGTCTACGAGGCATTCGGCAGTCTGACCGACACTGATTCACCGCTCTTTCTCGTGCCCCTCTTTGCGGCCGGCATGGTCTACTACATGTTCAATACCTGGTCGGTCAGCGTGATAATCGCGCTGAGGAGCTCGAAGAATCCGATACATGTCTGGAAGCAGAACTACATGTGGAATTTCTTCCACATACTGGCATTTTTGCCGATTGGCGCAGTCGTTGCGCTGCTCTACAAGAATTCGGGCGTGTGGACGATCGCTCTCTTCATCATCCCGCTATTTCTTGCGAGGTACTCATTTCAGCTCTATCTCGACATGCGCGAGACGCATATCAATACGGTAGCGGCGCTGACATCGGCGATAGACGCCTCCGACCCCTTCACACACGGACATTCGTACAGGGTGTCGAAGTACGCGATGAGGATCGCAAGGGAGTTGGGGATGTCGTCGAAAGACCTCGAGACTCTCGAGTACGCCTCACTTCTGCACGACATCGGAAAGATCGCGATCCAGAACGACGTCCTGCTCAAGATCGGGCCCCTGACAGACGAAGAATGGGCTTCGTTGAGGTCCCACCCCGATATCGGAGCGGATATCGTCGAGCAGCTGAAGTTTCTCAAGGTCGCTGTTCATGTGATCCGCTGCCACCACGAGCGTCCGGACGGGACCGGCTATCCGAACGGATTGAAGGAGGACGAGATCCCGATGCTCGCCCACATACTCAATGTCGTTGATGCCTTCGACGCGATGACCTCCGACAGGCCTTACAGGAAGTGCCTCCCGATAGAGAGGGTCCTCGACGAGCTGAAAAGGCACAGGGGAACCCAGTTCCACTCGAAGGTGACCGATATACTGCTCGAAATGTACTACCGGGGAGATTTCACGCTCATCGTCGAGACCGACGCGACCACCGAGATCTACGATTCACTCGTCGAGCACGTCACGGTCTGACCAATCCCCACGAATCCTCAAACAGCACTTTGAACCCCGCCGCAGTTCGATTATAATACGCCCATATACAAGACCTGCGCGCAGTATCTTTCGAGAAAGGTTTGACGATTGAGTTCCAGGTACAAGGATTCGGGAGTAGATATAGACGCCGCCGGCAGGGCCCTGAAGGGGATCGGAAAGCTGGTCCGCGGTACGTTCCGCAAGGAGGTCCTCTCGCAGGTCGGTAATTTCGGCGGCCTGTTTACCATGCCTGAAGGGCTGAAAGACCCCGTGCTGGTATCGAGCATTGACGGTGTCGGGACGAAGCTCAGGCTCGCCTTTATGACGGGCAGGCATGACACAGTCGGTGAAGACCTCGTCAATCACTGCGTCAATGATATCCTGGTCCAGGGGGCGGAACCCCTCTTTTTCCTTGATTATTTCGGTTGCGGAAAGCTCGAAGGAGGCGTGATTGAGGCGGTTGTAGCTGGACTTGCGAGGGGATGCAGCAATAACGGATGCGCCCTGATCGGCGGTGAGACGGCCGAGATGCCCGGATTCTACACCGAGGGCGAATACGACCTCGCCGGCTGCATCATCGGTGTGGTCGAGCGCGGAGAGTTGATCACGGGCGAGAGGATAGAGGACGGGGACGAGATATGGGCCTTCCCGTCGAGCGGACTTCATACCAACGGATATTCACTTGCCAGAAAGATCGTCCTCGAGGAAGCAGGACTCTCCCCGGGAGACGAGATACCCGGCGCGGGCGGCACCGTGGCTGATCTTCTTCTGGCTGTACACAGGAGCTATCTGCCCGAGGTCCGGGCCATGAGAAAGGTTGCGGACGTCAGGGGGCTCGCCCACATCACCGGAGGCGGTCTTATCGACAACATTCCGAGGGTCCTTCCAGAGGGGTTTGGAGTGGTCATAGACACTTCGAGCTGGGAGACTCCGCCCCTGTTCCGGTATTTCGCCGAAAAGGGCGGGGTTGAAGACCTGGAGATGCACAGGGTCTTCAATATGGGCATCGGAATGGTGGCGATGGTGCCTGCGGCGGATTCTGAAAAGGTCCCGGAGGGGGATTATCGCTGGAAACCGTTCAGGATAGGCCGGGTCTCCTCGGGAGCAGACGGCGTGGAACTGGTCTGACGGCTGATATCGCGCTCAATAGCGACCGGAACCGTTCGACTGTCCTTGACAGTTTCCGGAAACCGGTGATACGATGCTCAGGCGGAATATTTTCCGTTTGTCTCAGAATGCGGATATTCTTATTATAGTTGTAAGTGCGCTTGAAAATAAAGAATAAGGGAACACCCAGAGGGAGGAGTTCGAGATGCTGAACGTCTCTACGAGAGATGAAGGTGGAGTCCTGATCCTGGACCTCGAAGGTCAGATTGACGGGGGGCCCGACTCGGAGAAGATCCAGGAGATCATCAAGGCCAATATCGAGGGCGGGCAGAGGAAATTTCTGCTCAACCTGAAGGATGTCAAGTGGCTCAACTCTCTCGGCGCCGGTGTACTCATCGCTTCGTACGCTTCGGCCAAAAGAGAAGAGGCAGCTCTCAAGCTCCTGTCCGTTACGGATCGCGTGGGCGTCGTCCTGAAGACCTGCGGGCTGATCCCGGAAGTATTCGAGACATTTGAAGACGAAGCCGAGGCCGTCACAAGTTTCTGACCGGCACCCATGCAGCCGGAGTTTTAGAACAAAGGAAGACAGGATGAAGATCAAGAAGAAGGAAATCGACGGAGTGGCCGTTCTCGATCTGTCGGGTGAGATGTACGGCGGGCCGGAGAACATGAAACTTGTCGATGTCGTGATGGAGTTGGGAGAAGCGGGAAAGCTCGATCTCGTGATCAACCTCTCGAAGGTGAAGTGGATCTCGAGCACCGGCCTGGGAATCATGGTATCCGCCAGGTCCAAGTTCGCGAAACTGGGTGGCGTCATCAAGCTGTCGCATCCGAACGACAGGGTTCTGGGAATCCTTCAGGTAACGCGCCTGAACCTCATTTTCGATGTTTATGACAACGAGAAGGAGGCCATCGCAAGCCTTCAGAAGTGATCAGTGATTACGACGATAACCGGCTGTCCGCAACAGTGGCCCGTTCCACCCTGGACGGCTGGAATACGAATTGACTATATGATGCCCGGCACCGACCGGGCATCTTCTTTTTCGGAGGTGGAAAGTTGAGAGATCGAAGGTTCGTTTCGCTCGCAGCATTGCTGATCGTCGCGGGTATATCGGCTGCAGCTGCTGCCGGGGAAGGCGGGGAGGCGCTCACCGTAGAGAAATTCGCCTCGATGACGCGCTGCTCGGACCCGCAGATATCACCTGACGGGAAGCGCGTGGCGTTCGTTGTTTCCGTACCCGATATCGAGGCAAACAGGAACAGGACGCATATCTGGATCACGCCATTCGGCGAAGGCGAACCGAAGAAGTTCATCGCCGGCCAGGGGGCCGATTTCCATCCGAGGTGGTCGCCCGGCGGAGACAGGATAGCATTTGTATCGACGAGAAGCGGTTTGTCGCAGATCTGGATAATCCCCTCTACCGGCGGGGAGGCAGTGCAGCTGACCGATATCTCAACCGGAGCGCATGATCCCGTCTGGTCCCCCGATGGCGGCACGATCGCGTTCTACTCTTTCGTCTATTCCGACTGCCCCGACGATTCGTGCAACGCGGCGAGAGAAAAGAGGATCAGCGAGGATCCGGTGAAAGCGAAGGTCATAGACCATCTCCTCTACAGGCACTGGGACACGTGGAAAGACGGCAAGAGGAACCATCTCTTTACAGTCGACGTGGAATCGGGCGACATACGGGACCTGACCACGGGGATCGACCGCGACTTTCCGACCTTCCCCTGGGGCGGTTCGGGCGATTACACATTCTCACCCGACGGCAGGGAGATCTGCTGCGTATCGAGGACTGGAGAGATGGAGGCAGTCTCGACAGACACCGAGCTGTTCGTCATCAACCTCGAATCTGGTGAGATGAAGCAGCTCGGAGGGAACCCGGCCGCGGATGAATCCC
>DAOVNN010000147.1 GCA_030630165.1 Candidatus Krumholzibacteriota bacterium | reverse complement strand
TCTCCGTCAAAAACATAATCTGTGGATATGTGAATAAGTTCAAAATTATATATATTGGAAAGCCTTGCAAGTTCTTTGGCAGAAAAACCGTTTATCTTTAGTGCTTTTTCCTTCTCTTGCTCGGCAAGATCTACATTGGTCATTGCAGCGGTATTGATCAGGATATTCGGTTTGATATTTACAATAATCTTTTTAAATTGATCTCTCTTTTCAAGATCAAATGTTTTGGAATTAAAGGGAAATACCCTGAATTCTGATCCGAATACCCTTTCTGTCTCACTTCCGAGTAATCCCGTTGAACCGAGAACCATTATCTTTTTCATAATATATTATAATAATTAATTGATTTTTTTTCAACCGGGTTCCGGTGCTAATGGAATGACAAAAGAGAATTTGCTTCCTTCTCCATATTTGCTTTCTACAAGAAATCTACCCTTATGCAATGTAATTATCTGTCTTGATATCGACAGACCGAGCCCCGTACCTTCAGACCTGGTCGTGAAGAAGGGGTTGTATATCTTGTCTGATGTTTCCATCGAGATACCGCAGCCATCGTCCTCGAAAAGCATGACAATGCTCGACGGGTCGTCCGCCACACCGAGACGCACATTGACGCCGCCGCCCTCATTGCAGGCCTCTATCGCGTTCATCACGAGATTGAGAACCACCTGCTTGATCTGGTCCCGGTCGAGGAAGCATCCGTCGTCTTCAAGGGCTGTTTCCACACATATACCGACGCCGGCCTCTTTCGCCTTGTCAGAAACAAGCATCACTGCCTCGTCGATCACACCGTTGATGGAAAGCTCCGCGGGCCTCGGCGTCAGGGGCCTCGCAAACTGCAGCAGGCTCGTAATGATCCCGTCGAGGCGCCTTATCTCCTCCAGGATGACGTTTATGTATCTGATCTTGTCGGTATCATCTTCAAGAAGTTCCCTGAGGACCTGTGCCGTGGTGGCTATTCCCGTGAGCGGATTACGGATCTCGTGCGCCACACCCGCTGAGAGTTCACCGAGGGAGCGCAACCTGTCGGCTCTCCTGAGTTCTTCTTCCATAGCTTTCTGGGTGGTCAGGTCCTCAAAGACGACGACGATTGATTTCCCGTTGTATTCGTCACTCTCCACGAGTGTGGAGTTCAGCCTCACTGGAACCGTCCCGCCCTGAGGAATAGAGAGGATTCCCTCAATAGAATGATTTCTGTCGTCGTTGGAGAACAGGTACTCGAAAAGGCTTCCACTGCCGTAAGGGTTCCGGAAGAGCTCGTCGAACTTGATCTTCCTGTCGGCCGCATCGCCGAGGATCTCTCTCGCCCTGCTGTTAAAGAAGACGATCTCGCCCGATCTGTCTGTCTTGAGGACCCCGTTATTGATATTTTCGAGGATAGTCTCGTTGAAATCCTTGAGATTCCTCAACCTGCTGATGTTGACCGCGTTGGCGACTTCCTCGGTGAGTATGGTCTGGATCGTAGTGAGGAAATGGTAGTCGCCGATATATTCGCGTTTCGAAGCATATTTTTTTCTTAATACGAGAAAACCCAACCACCTGCCCTTGTACAGCAGCGGAATAGCGGAATTGCTCCAGCTCTTGTTCGCCGACAGGCATGTGACCGGCACCCCGTCCGTGAAACTGTCGAGACTGAATATCTCCGGGTGCAGCAAATCGTTTTTCTGTGCCTCGACGAGGAGGTTCACGGCGGTCTGAAGGTATTTCAACTCCATATTGTACGATGTCCTGACCTGCAGGACCTTGCCGCCGAAGCTGAAAAGCAGAAGGGCTGATCCATCGGCTTCCATATATTTGCAGAGGGCCATAAGGAATCGGTCCAGGGCATCGCTCCAGTTCTCGTTGGAGCTGATATCTCTTCCCATCTGAAAGAGCATCTTCAGGCGAGTCACATGTCTGTTGAGGGAATCCTTGGCCTGGCCGAGATCCTCGTTTGCCTTGCCGACCCGCTGTTTCAGGTCGTCCCTGCTCTCCACCAGTTCCCTGCGCACCTGATCGTCACTCCCCGGGACCTCGATCTCCTGACTGCTCATCGAAACGCTTGCGTATGCGGCATCCACCACTTCTCCGATCTTGACCAGATCGAAAGGTTTTTGCATGTAATCGAATACATTTAGTCTGATGGCGTCTATGGTGGAGTCGAGAGATGCAAAGGCGGTCATGATCACGAACTGCATGGCAGGATGCTCGTCCTGGTACCGAGAGATCAGGTCAAGGCCGCTGCAGTCCGGTAATTTGAGGTCAACGAGGGCTACGTCGAACGATCTCTCTCCGAGCAGAGCCTCCGCTCCTGCTCCATCTCCGACTGCTTTGACCTCGTATCCCCTGTCGATCAGATACTGCTCGAGTATCTCGAGAACGGACTGTTCGTCATCGATGATGATTACAGAGCCTTTTCCCGCCAATGGGCACCTCCTGCTCTTCGGCCTCGTAGGATAACACCCTTTTTTCGCCAGAATTATTACCATATGCCAGATAGAAACGCAAGCACTACCGGCACACTGTCAGAACGCATACGTACTAAAGATAATGATTTTACTTGGGATACCCGCCCGTAGAAGTCCGGACTGTCAGTCTGTCATATTTCTCTCGATGAAAGCCATAAGGATGGTCATCGAGCTTTCGGGTACATGAGTAAAGAAGACGGCAACCTTGTAGGCACCGGGATGATCGGTCGGTTCTTCAGGTTCCACCCGGACAACGACACCGTCGAATCCGACACGGGTCCCATCCTCCTCGGCGCCGCCCTCATCGGGGAAGAAGAGCTCCATCCGTACCTTGGTAAGGGGTTCGATAAAGTGGGGAACCTCGAAATAGACCCCGTTCTCACTGATATTGAGGGTCTTGCCGGTCGCTTCAAGCGGACCGCCTTCGACAGCAATAGGCAATTCCGCCGCTATTCTCGGCGATTTTCTTCTGTCAGAGAGAGAAGTCATTGCAGCTCCTGTTCTTTCCTGGCGCTTCGTTCGTCCTCGCCGGTAAGGGATACATGAGTGCTATGCTTGTCAAGGCGCAAACCTGTCTAGCGTTTCTTCTTCTTGTGACGGTCCTTGCGCAACCGCTTTTTCCTCTTGTGGGTCGCGATCTTTTTTCTTTTCCGCTTCTTTCCACTCGGCATATTAATTCCTGTTCTTCAACGCCGTTACGGTGCCTTACGATATCGAGTGTGCAATATATAAAGATCCGTCCGCCGTTTGCAAACGGATTCTGCGAAGTTTCCGGATCGCTTGTGTCCGATCAGACGTTGACCTTTGTCTTAAGCTCGTTTGACGCCTTGAAATAGGGGACGAGCTTGGCAGGAACATCTACCGAATCTCCTGTCCGGGGATTCCTCGCTTTCCTGGGATTGCGGCTCTTCACCTTGAAGCTGCCGAATCCGCGTAATTCCACCTTGTCACCTTCAGCCAGAGCCTTGCAGATGTTGTCGATGATAAGATTAACGATTACACTCGTATCCTTCTTGCTCAGTCCTGTGTCCCTGGCGATTTCCTCGACGAGATCAGCCTTCGTCATAGCCTTTCACCCCGTTCGCTTAAAGTGGATCACAAAAAAGCCTCCCTCAGGCTTTTTTATATCTTCCCACTTGAAAAACTAACTTCGCCTCATTGATATCACACGGGCAAATCGTTGTCAAAAAGAAAATTCCCTGAACGGGACATTTTTTTCAATGTTTTACGTCTGTATTTATATGAGGAAGAGATGACAGGTTGAATCGGACGCTGTGTGTGTGTTACAATATTATAAAGTTCCCCACATCGAACGTGTACCCCTGTCCGATGATTTCTACAACACGTGAGGATGAGAAACACGCCAGGAACAAACCACGTTCACGCAGGGAACTTTCCGCGTGCAGTTACCTGCAGGTACAAGAGTCATGCCACGGAGCCCTTCGCTGCGTGGCATGATTTATCTAACGTGATAACAACAGGATACAGGCTTTACGTTAACAAAGCGCCGAATTGTCAGGCAACCCGAATTGCGCTCGCATAGAGCAAAATGAGGAAAGGGTGAGGCAATATAGAGGACTACGCAGCCGTTCAGTCCTTCTTCCCGGCCCTGTAGTGCTTGAGGTATCTCAGGCAGCCGGGATCGATCCCGGCAAGCGCCTCAGATGCCTTGAGCAGATCCACGAGCTTGCCGTCGGTTGGATCGCATATCACGGCGTCAAGCCCGTGAGAAACGGCCATTGTAAGAAAGGCGCTGTTGACTACCTTCCGCTTGGGTAATCCGTAAGAGACGTTTGAAAGCCCCCCGACCCTGTGGAACTCGGGCAGCTCGGCGGTCAGCGCGCGAAGGGTGGCAAGCGCCGTACCGAGTCCCTCGCTTCCTGTCGCTACCGGCTGGAAGGCAGGATCGAAGAAGATCTTTTCGGGCGGAAGCCCGCTCTCTTTCGCGGCAATGACAGCCTCCCTGGCCAGCCCGAGCCGTTCATCCGTCCTCGGAGGTATCCCGTCGACTGTTTTGAGCATGATGATGACCCCTGCTCCCGCCCGGGCAAGGATCGGGAGCATCTTCCCGAGGATCTCCTCATCGGCTGTCAGCGAGTTGACAATGCACCGCTCCCCGAACTCGGTAACGCATTTCTCCAGAACGGCTGCATCGGGGCTGTCAGCAGATATGCCCATATCGAATTTCTCGAGGATCGCCTTCCCGGCCCAGAGAAGGGTTTCGAGCTCTTTATCCATCAGCATGGCGGCATTGATGTCGATCCATGAAGCGCCGGCTTCTATCTGGTCGCCTGCAGTGGACAGGAGTGCCTCCAGGTCGCGGTTCTCGAAGATCTTGCGGATCTTGGCGTTTGTACTGTTGAGTTTCTCTCCGATTATGATCGTCTCGTCAAATTTCATTTTGAATGCCGTCCTGCCGCGAGTGCGGCGCCTAGAGGTTATGTCCTGCGAGCCGGCTGAATCTGAACAGGACCCGGAAAAGCTCCGAGCCTGCCTCGGTCAGTTCGACATCCCTCCTGTCCATCATGATGCCGGCGGTCTCGAGCGCCTTGTCAAGCTCGTAAACCTCGAATTCCGGCTCTATCTTCCATGTAAAACTGGGAACGAACTTCGGCGGGTAGCCGGTGTAAAAAACGTTCGCGTTAAACCCGATGACCGAACCGGTATTGATCCTAGTGTTGATCGCGATCTTGGAATGGTCTCCGCAGACCAGTCCGAAGAATCTCCTGCCCGTATTCCTTATCGCGCCGGCGCACCACGCCTTTATCTTACCATAGTTGTTCTTCAGATCGCTGTTTGCTGTACCTGCCCCGATGTTCACCCAGGACCCTATATAGGAGTGGCCGAGGAATCCCTCGTGCTGCTTGTTCGAGTAGCCGGCGATAACCGACTCTCCCACCTCGCCGCCGATCCTGCACTGCTCCCCGATCGAGGTGCCCTTGCCGATCTTTGCTCCACCTCTGATTATCGTGAGTTTCCCTATGTAGCACGGCCCGTATATTATCGCGTTCGGCTCGATAACGGCGCCGTCTGCAATGATAATAGGTCCGGAAGAAGCGTCCAGCACTGTACCTGACCTTACCTCCACGCTCTCACCGATCAGAATATCTTCTTCGTTTATCAGGTCGACTCCCCTGTACAGGGCCGACTCCGGTGCGGCTCCCCTCAGGGGATACTTGGAAAAATCGTCTTCTATGCAGGGACCGTTCTCAACGATCAGCTGCCAGTAGAATGAGAGCAGCTTGACGTTGGTGTCCCTGACCTTGACACCATTGCTTCCGGCCCAGGACTCGAGGCCCTCATGGTAACCCGAGCCGAGTTCATCGAGACAGTTCTCGCCGGTGGCGTTCTTCATGCCAATAATGACCTTTTCAACCTTCTCGTTGGATAGAGCCGAGAGCAGGTACTCGACGAACGCGGCTGATTGCTCGGTATCGAGCCTGGCAATGACAGGAATGCCGTTCTTTTTCAGTATCTCGTTCAGCCCCAGTTCCGAAGCGAGGTTCGACAGCTCGTCTGCGTAAGCGAGGAGTCTTCCATTAACGAAGAGGGTCTCGGCCCCTGACGGACCGTTAACAACCGGATCGCCCTCCTCCTCGCCGCCTTCGTATATTTCCTTTATCGTATCAGTGAGATAGGGGCGGCAGATCATGCAGACCGATTCATGCTCGACATCGGCCCTGATACGCTCCATAAGCGTCTGTGTGCCTATGAGAAGGTCGAAGACTGGTTTATTGAGTGTAAGTGGGAAAAAGTTGGAAAATCTGTCATCTTCGAAGATGCATAGAGCCTTGAGGTCCTCGCTGCCTTCCATGGCGTTCCGCATCCTTTCGATCTTGGCGCCCGGGCCTCTGGGTTGGTCCGGATATAAAAAAAGTGGAGTTGACGGGGATCGAACCCGTGACCTCTTGTCTGCCAGACAAGTGCTCTCCCAGCTGAGCTACAACCCCAACCCGCGATATATTATCAAATAAACGGCCTGCGTCAAGTAAAATTGCCCGCCCGGATTATGTCGGAACCTCCTTATCCCCCCAAATCCCTTGACACTACAGTATAATGAAAATACCTTTCCGCTGTGCCGGAGTGGTGAAACTGGTAGACGCAGGGGACTCAAAATCCCCCGGGGGCAACCTCATGCGGGTTCGATTCCCGCCTCCGGCACCATTTGGTATCAATGGGTTAGGTGAATCGCTTGATCGTTCTATTAGGTTTACTGGAGAAGGATTGTACCTGGATTTGTACCTGTTTTGATTTTTTAATTAGATTTCAGGTATCTTTATTATTTGCCCTATTGAACCTCATTCTCACTTTTAATGCAGGGTATTTGCTGTCGTACCAGGATTCCACCACTCCAACCAAACCGCGGAGAAGCACACTGCCGCCAACACAAACGAAATTTTTCATGATCTTGTAAAACAAGGTGGCAGGGAACACGTGTACACCTGGTTTTATCCGGTGTTTGTGTACCATGCCACCTTGATCCAATGGTGGACGAGAGAACCCCTTATTTGCTCCTGCTACTTATGAAGGGTTTTAATATCTCCCCAGCTCATCTCCTCTGTAGAGACCGGACTCACAAATAATGGGTAGCGGTCGATTCCAGCAAGGCCCGCCCCATATGGAGTGTCGCCAAATCCATCGGCTCCGGGGATATCTTGATTCGCACCCGAGTA
>DAOVNN010000151.1 GCA_030630165.1 Candidatus Krumholzibacteriota bacterium | reverse complement strand
GGAACTGATCAGGACCTCCGTTACCGGCGTGGACTTTATCGGCAAGGTCGTCACACTCTCGGATTCTTCACAGATAACATATGACAAGCTGGTCATCGCCACCGGCGCGACGCCTTTCATTCCGCCCATCCCGGGAAATGATCTCAATGGAGTCACCGGATTCAAGACGAGAGCGGACCTGAACAGGATCAACGGGTTGATCGATTCCGGGCTCAGCAAAACCGTTGTAGTGGGAGCGGGCGCCATCGGGATCGAGCTGGCTCTTGCCGTCAAGGCCAGGGGGGTCGAGGTCGATCTCGTCGATATGGAGGAATCTGTTCTGCCCAATCTGCTAGACAGGGAGATGTCCGAGCCGCTGTATGCAGAGCTGATCAAGGCAGGGATCAGGATGCACCTTGGGGCAAAAGTGACAGAGTTGCGGGGAGAATCGTCCGTCGAGCAGGTCGTTCTGGATAACGGCCACGTGATTCAATTCGGCGAAAGCCCGGCAAGCCTGGTTGTCTTTACAACGGGGATGAAGCCTTCGGTATCCCTTGTGGAAGGCAGCGAAATGCAGGTCGGCAAAGACGGGATCATCGTGAACGAGAAGATGGAGACAAGCATTCCGGATGTCTTCGCCGTGGGAGATTGCGTTCAGTTCAAGAGCGGGATCACGGGAGAGACCGTATCCGGAAAACTCGCTACAAATGCCGTACCTATGGCGAGGATCATCGGGTTCAATATGATCGGCCAGGAAAGGACCTACCCCGGTTTCTTCAATGGAGCCGCGACGAAGGTCGGGCAGTATTTCACCGGCGGGACAGGGTATTCCGAGAGAGCCGCGCAAAGGGCCGGTATCGAGACGGTCAGCGGGTTCAGCGAGGTCACGACGCAGTTCCCGATCATGCCCGAAGCGAAGAAGATGCAGGTGAAACTTGTTGCCGAGAAAGATTCGCACCGGCTTATCGGCGGCCAGATAGTCAGTGGGGAGCCGGTTACGGGGAGAATAGACCTCCTCACATTTGCCATACAGAAAAAGGCGACGGTAGAGGACCTGACAGGCCTGAGCTATTCCGCTCAACCGTATCAGTCTTTCTATCCAGCCGCGAACGGAGTCGTCCTCGCGGCTGAAGATATCATCAAAAAAGAAGGTTACAAGGAAGTGTCGTAAGACGCGCTGCTGAACAGCTCTCTGTCTTTGAAAGGTGGACCCCTGTTGGAGAATAAAAAGATGACGATCGCGCTTTTCTCGGGAAGCATCGACAAGCTGACCGGCGCGGGTGTTTTACTGGCCGGCGCCGCCGCCGACGATATGGATGTCGAGGTATACGTATTGATACAGGGCGCCCGTGCGTTTCTCAAGGATGTGGCCGGCGATCCCGCAAAGCTCGAGATGGCCGAGAATCCGCACTTGAAGGAGGAGTTTCTCGCTTCCCTGGAGAAGCTCAAGGTCATGCCGTGGATCGAGTTTTTCGAGACAGCGAAAGAACTGGCGAACGTGAAGATCTATGTCTGCGGGCTCGCGGGAAAGATATGGGGCGGAGAAGAAGTTAGTGACTTTATAGACCTGGTTGATGATATTGTCGGGATAGGAGAAGTCATAACTTCGTTGGAAGAATCCGATATTCATCTGTTCATCTAACAGGAGGATCTGTAATGGATCAGGAAGAACTGAAGAATCTCAAGGTAGACAAGAGCGTAGACGCGAGAGCTGTGGCCTGCCCCGGACCGCTGCTGGCGGCGAAGAAAGCAGTCAGAGAACTCGAGTCGGGTCAGCTCATGGAAGTCCTGTCGGCCGATTCCGCGACGAAGAGAGATATCCCGAAATGGGCCCAGAAGAAGGGACACGAGTATCTCGGTACCATCGAGGAATCGGGATTCTTCAGGATCTACATGAAGGTAAAATGACAGAAGAAAAAGGCAAAAAGAAGATTTCCATACTGGTTTTTTCGACCGAGAAGATATCGGATCCCGCGATCGATCTCGCCGGGCTGCTCAAGCAGCATTACCCGCCCGAGGTCGATAATATCAGCGTTCCGTGCTCGAGCGGTATCAAGCCGGTCTGGATCATGCACGCCTTTGAACGGGGGTTTGACGGTGTTTTTATCGCTGCTGACGGCACGGACTGCCCGTTCGGCGAGACATGCTCCGAGAAAACCGCCGAGATCGTCTCGCGTACTCACGAATTGATGAAAGAAAAGGGTATCGACCCTGCAAAGCTGAGGATGGCCGCTATCTGCTCGGTCTGTTCGCAGGCTTTTGTCAAACTGGTAAAGGATCTCGCAGATTATCTGGATGAAACATCATGACCGGACAGACCGATAAGCTTGAATATGATGTAGTAGTGGTCGGTGGAGGGATCGCCGGGCAGGAATCGGCATTGAACATGGCCGATTCGGGGCTCAAAGTGCTGCTCGTCGAGAAGGACCTCTCGATCGGCGGGAAGATGATCCACCTGAGCAAGGTATTCCCGACCCTCGACTGCGGCGCCTGCATAACTACGCCGAAAGTCTCCGAGACAGCGAGGCATCCGAATATCACGATCGCGACGAACAGCGAGATCGGTGATATCGAGAGGCTCCCCGACGGTTCTTTAAGGGGTGTTCTGATAAAGCATCCGCGCTACGTCATAGAAAAGGACTGCACCGGAGGCGGGGATTGCGAGGAAGCCTGCCCCGTCATCGTCGAGGATCAGTTCCAGTACGGCATGGTAGGCAGGAAAGCAGCCTACGTGCCGTTCAGCATCGCTAATCCCAGGGTAGCGACTATCGATATCGAAAACTGCATCCTCTGCGGAGCGTGCGAGAGGGCATGTCCGGCCGACGCCATCGATTTCACACAGAAGATCGAAAAACGCGAAGTCATCGCGAAGGCGGTGATCGTCGCGACGGGATTCAGGCTGTTCGACCCTTCCATTATCGAGAATTACGGGCTGGGCAGGTTCAGGAACGTCGTCACATCGATGCAGATGGAGAGGCAGCTCGTTCCGACAAGGCCGTACAACAATGTCCTGAGGCCGAAGGACGGGAAGGTGCCTGACAATATCGCCTACGTCCTCTGCACCGGCTCGCGTGATATTACACTTGGCAATCCGATATGCTCACAGGTCTGCTGCATGTACTCGATGAAGCAGGGGCAGCTCCTGCTCGGTGCGCTGCCGATGGCGGATGTTACGATCTACTATATAAATATCAGGGCGTTCGGGAAGGGATTCGAGGAGTTCTACCAGGGCACGAGGGATATGGGGGTCGAGTTCGTCAAGGCGAAGGTCGGCACGATCGAAGAGAAGGAAGACGGCGACCTGATACTGAGGTACGAAGACGCGCAGGAGGGTGAAGTGAAGGAGGCCGAGCACGATCTGGTCGTTCTCTCCGTCGGCATGTTGTCGAATCCTGAGGCGCCTATGATGTTCAAGGGCGGCGCCCTCGAGCTCGACGAGTTCGGCTACGTCAGGCAGGTCGACATGCTGAGCAATCCGGCCAGTACGAATATCGAAGGGGTCTTCGTGGCGGGTACCGCTTCGGGGCCGATGGATATACCCGATTCGATAGCTTCGGCGGGCGCCGCGTCCGCGGAGGCGCTGAGTTTCATAAAGAGGAAAGCATGAAGAGCAGGATAGGCGTGTACATCTGTGAGTGCGGGTCCAATATTTCGGACTACGTCGATGTCGAGAAAGTCAAGGCGGCCGTTGAGCAGGAGGAAGGCGTCGTTCTTGCGAAGATAACGATGTTCGCTTGCGCCGACTCGACACAGCAGGAGATCGTCCAGGATATCCAGGAAGAAAAGCTCGATGGGATGGTCGTTGCCTCATGCTCGCCCAAGCTTCACCTCGGCACATTCAGGAGCGTCGCCGAGAGGGCGGGCCTCAACAGGTACAATTACGTTCAGTCAAATATCAGGGAGCAGGCCTCCTGGGCCCATTCCGACAAACCCGCCGAGGCGACAGAGAAAGCTATCAGAAATGTAAAGGCCGCAATCGCCAGAACGAGATTGTCCGTGGCGATGACCCCCTCGATGATCCCGTCGGAGAACACGGCGCTTGTCGTCGGAGCAGGGATAGCGGGGATGCGGGTGGCCATCGACCTGGCAGATACCGGTTCGAAGGTCTATCTCGTCGAGAAGGATCACTTCGTCGGTGGAAGGACCGCGCAGTGGGGCGAATTGTTCCCCACAGGGCAGACGGGTACAGAAGTGATAGAGGACCTCTACCGCGAGGTCGGAAAGCGCGAGAACATCAATCTCTATACCGGATGCGAGGTCGTATCGAAATCGGGGAGTATGGGGAATTTCGAGGTTCAGCTCAGGATCGATCCGCGCGGCATCGGAAGCGGCGACAGTACCGCTGTGCCGGCTGATTTCGAGAAGAGGCTCACGCATGCGATCGACGCCTGTCCCGTTGTTGTCGCCGACAGCTTCGACTTCGGGCTGACGGAGAGAAAAGCGCTATACCTGAATCCCGGCGGACTTCCGGGACTTCCCGCCATAGACCGCGCGGCATGCACACGGTGCGGCGAATGCGTAAAGATATGCCCCGAGATCGATCTCGATCAGAAGGAAGAGCTGCTCGATATCAAGGCTGGATCGGTCATCATCGCCTCAGGGTTCGATCCGTACGAGCCGAAAGAGGGCGAGTTCGGATACAGGCAGATAGACAACGTAATTACAATGCAGCAGTTCAGGAGACTTATCGAGATCTGCGGGGAGAGGTTGACCTTCGGCGGAAAAGAAATCAAGAGCATCGCCTGGATCTTCTGCGTCGGCAGCCGGCAGACAGGGGCGCTCGAGGGAGATAACAAGTACTGCGCGAGATATTGCTGCACATCGGCGATCCACTCGGCGGTCGTGGCGAAGAAGAGGTTCGGGGATATCCAGAACTATCACTTTACCAGGGGCGTCAGGACCTACGGCAAGTATGAGACCATATACGAGGAATCTTCATCGCTCGGCGATATCTACCTGCAGTCGTTCGAGGACGATCCTCCCGTCATCAGTTCGGAGAACGGAACGACAACGGTGAAGATCAACGACATCCTGACCGAGGAGAAGGAACTCGAGGTCGAGCCTGATCTCGTCGTCCTCGTTACGGGGATGGTTCCCCGGGCCGGCAGCACGATCGGCTCGATTATGAAGGCCCCGGCCGGGTTGGACGGATTCTTTAACGAGGTCCACCCCAAGCTCAAACCGGTAGAGACGGTCATCGACGGCATATTCCTGGCGGGGACGTCGCAGGGGCCGAAGAATATCACCGAGACGGCGATGTCGGCGCATTCATCAGCGATCAAGACACATACACTTATCAGCAAGGGCGAGATAGAGCTCGAGCCGACGATGGCCATTGTCGACAGGACGATCTGCGAATGGTGCGGGAAATGCTCTGAGGCATGCCCCTTCGATGCGATCGACGAGGTAAAAGAGGATACGAAGAGCGTGGCGGTCGTCAACGAAGCGGCCTGCAAGGGGTGCGGGATGTGCCTGCCTGTCTGCCCGGTGAACGCGGTCCAGCTCAAGGGATTCATGGACAGTGAGATAGAAGCGATGATCGACGCAATGTCGGAATGATTTGAGGTTCCAGAGCGATGAACGAAAAGAAACGTACCATCGACCATATGAAAGAGCAGCGGGAGGTCCCCGCCGAGGTGAAGGAACGGCTGAAGAAGTATACGGCGATCAAAAAAACGATAAAGAAGGCCCTCGAGGGTGAACCGCTCACGATACCCGAGATCGCCGAAAAGACCGGGATGCAGCCCGAAGAGGTCACCTGGTATCTCATGACGATGAGGAAGTTCGGCGAGGTAGAGTTCGTAGATGACGATGACGTGGACGAGTATTACAGCTACAGGATAAAGGAATAACCGGATGGCAAAGATAAACCCGGGATTCGCCCAGGAGATCGAGAAATTCGGCGCCGTCGATTTCACCGCCTGCTATAACTGCGGCAACTGCACTGCCGTATGTCCGCTCGTGGAAGGCGACAATACATTCCCGCGGCGGCTGCTGCGGTACACCGTTCTGGGCCTCGAAGAGGATATTCATAAATCGCCTGAACCCTGGCTCTGCTATTACTGTGGCGACTGCAGCGAGACCTGCCCGCGTGAGGCCAATCCCGGCGAGATCATGATGTCGCTGAGGCGGTATCTCACGGCAAGCTACGACTGGACGGGGCTTTCGAAGAAATTCTATACATCGCTGGCCTGGGAGATGGGCGCAATTGCATTGCTCGCCGCTGTCGTTATTCTTCTCTTTGCGTTTTTCATGCCGTTCACGGCAGATCCGGCGACCCTGATCAACGCGGACGGCGGAGTGATGATAAACAGTTTCGTCGAAGGGATGGAGCCCGAAACCTTCGTCAAGAGGATCGAGATCGGTGACTGGGTCATGGCGGCCATAATCTCATTTTTCCTTATCTCGAATATCTTCAATATGTATCGGAAGATAGTTCTCAGGGGCGGAAAGACGAAGATACCGCTACGGCTGTACGTCACCGAAGCATGGAACCTGTTCTTCCATACAGCTACCCAGATCAGGTTCGCGAAATGCAAGGACAAGACTTACTGGGCGCTGCACTGGCTGCTCATGTCCGGCTACGGCCTGATGTTTGGGATGATAGTGCTCTTCCTGCCGTGGTTTCAGACGGAAAAAATATTTCCGGTCCTGCACCCGCAGCGACTTATCGGGTATTACGCGACATTCGGTATCCTGCTGGCCATAATCATATGGTCTATACAGAGGCTCCGGAGATCGGGAGAGAACCATAAATATTCACACAAGACCGACTGGGCATTTCTCATCCTGCTGTTCCTGACGACCCTGACCGGAATCCTCGTACACTTATTCAGGATCGGCGGAATGGTCCGCGCCACATACTACATGTATGTGATCCATATTGCCATACTCGCGCCTATGCTCGTGATAGAGGTCCCGTTTTCGAAATGGTCGCATCTTGCGTACCGGCCGCTGGCGATCTATTTCACAAAGCTGGCCAATTCCGCCGCCGAAAGATCCCGGTCATAATTCAGGGTTATTATGCTATCATCCCGCAGGCGATGCCGTGTCCGCGCGTCCGCGCG
>DAOVNN010000241.1 GCA_030630165.1 Candidatus Krumholzibacteriota bacterium | reverse complement strand
GAGGTCCGCGGCCGGTCTGAAAGGTGTGATGCCGGCTCCTTCGAGCTGTCCGGCCGTCTCGGGCCCCCTCGCGAAGGTCATCCGGCACCTTTTAAGGACAAACCGGGCCGCATTCCTGTTCAAAAGGCCCCCGAGGGGTCCTATGGCCTGTGAAAGTCTTATGACCGGAGTGCCGCAGAATATTCCCGGCAGGCTGCAGGCCATATTATAGGGAAGTGTGGTCGGCCTTCCGTCGACAAAAGAGATCCCCTCTATATCGAGGATCGCGTCGGCGGAAGCGACTGCATCGAGCAGGGGCCATTTTCTCATGAATCCGCTGGGCAGATGGAGTTTGCGTAGAATGGCATAACAGACCGCCGCAAAGGGCAGTATGAATACAAGGGTGAGAGGGGGGGCCACAACGAGATTCGTGCCGGGCGGAAGGGGCCGCTTGCCGTCCTCTGCGGGGTAGACGCTTATCACATCCACATCGAGCCGTTCCCCGAGCATATGACGGAGGTTATATATCGTACTCTCGAGCATCGCGGAAGCACCCTTGTTGCCCGAGAAGGTCCCCCCGATAACGGCGATTCGCCGGGATCCGGGTATTTTTATTTTTATCGTCTTCACTCCCATTTCACTTTTCATGAGGGTGCCCTTTACGTTCACTGGAGCATCCTATCACTCCCGGACGCTTTGAGTAAACCCTCCCGAAGCGTTAAGAACGTATTTGACAGGGGATATCACGATTTTCGGGGTTGACAGAGACCGGCCTGTCGGGGGGGGATATGCCTGCCCCGTTTTTATGTATGAATCGATCCGCCTGATGGCCCCTGTCTGCTCAGAAGCATTGCGCCGTACATGATCAGCATCGGTTCCCACAGGGCTCTTGCTTCGATCTTGTCATTGAGTTGTGTAAAGAAGATCAGCAGTGTGATGTACACCAGAACCGGGAACGTTGTCACGAGATGCTTCCTGGTTCCATACTTTATCAATCCGGTAAGACCGATGAGCATCAGTAAGGTATATGAATAGACATTGATGTAGTTAAAATTTCGCACACTGGGTTCCATGGTCGAATCATAGTTATCGCGCCAGTCCCTTCCGAGTATCGTCGAAATGTTAATATACAAAGCATTGAGAAGTCTCGGGCTATCGGGCATCTCGAATTTGCGCAGGTCGACTCTATAGGCGGAGGAGGTATAAACAGGGACGATATGTCTCTCCGTTGCGGAATTCCATATGGCAAGTGGTGCCAGAATGATCAGAAGAGTAAGCAGAAAGGCCCTTCGGCTGTTCTTGATAACCGCGAAAGTTCCTGGAGCCAGAAATATATACAGCGGCTCCAGCATGACCGCAAGTCCTACGATTACTCCCGATAATATTCCTCTGGTTCGGTCAGGAATGCTGAGTCGGGAAAGTAGAAGCAGTGTTATTACAAGAAATATCCCGACCGATATTGGTTTGACCATGATGCAGTATGACAGAAATCTCGGGTAGACCGCGGCCAGCGTCGCAGCGATGATTCCCGCTCTTCCCGTCCAGAGCCTCGAGACGATGATGTAAAGCATGACGACACCGGCGGTACTGATCAGCCCCTGGACAATAAAGACAGCGGTGAAGTTGTTGGTGCCGAAAATAGAATATATCGTCCTGAGAAAGAGGGGATACAGGGGGGCGTCGGACGTGGATATCCTTCCTGACAGGGCAAGGTTGTTCAGTATGAGGCTTCTGTGCGGCAGTTGCTGTATCTCGATTGCGAACGCGAAGTATATTCTCAGTGCGAGAGCCAGAAATATGATTACGAGGATCAGATCCAGATCCTTACGCAGCACACCTGTCAGCGCCTCTCCCGCTTTTTTAATCGATCTGACCACGGTTCCGATTGCTGAAACGGTCCACTTTTTCAGAGGGGAAATCACATCTGCCCGGTCGGATCCTGAAAGAGGGTTCCAGTAATGAATCGAAGCCAGGGGCATGCCGGCCAGCACCACGAGCATGGGTTCGATAGGAAGCCTGTAGCGTTTTTTAAAGATTGTTATCAGTATGTGGAATACAGCATAGCTGAACATCGTCAGTGTGATGATCCTGGTCCCGGAATTGGCATATCGCAGCATACCCACCAGTCCCAGGATCAGCACTGGAAAGTAGCAATACACCATGATCTGGCTCAGAATCCAGTTCGTGCCTACTATGTCCTGCAGCACAAACCTGGTCCACCCGCGCGTGACCAGTGTTACTGACTTCTTGAATATTATATCAAATGTCATCCATTTATTCGTTTTGACGAACTCTTTCACGGCCGAGACGTATTCCTCGTCGGTTATGTCCTTGTCGGCTCCGAGCTCGGTGTCCTCCATCCTGAAATATGTCCTTTTTGCCGCCAGCGGATTGTACGCCTTGTACAGCATCATAGGTCCCCGTTTCTCGCTTTCCCCGGCAACTATACCGTAAACAAAGAACGATCCGAATGTGGCACCGAGAGTCAGCAGGAGAACGAGACGTCTTCGCGAAACCAGAAATACACCTGGAGCGAAGAAAACCAATGTGGGTTTTATCAGGAATCCGATGAAGATCAATGATCCCGAAAGAAGCGATTTCGAAGTATCCCGGATGTCTGAAGTCATGAAACAGATCATCAACGTCACGAGAAAGATGCTCAAAGATTCTGTCATAGTAGTCAGGTTATAGACGATAAATCTTGGATAAATCGCTGCAAGCCCCGCCGCAAAAAGCCCGGCCCTCTCGTTGAATACATTCCTGGCGGAAAGAAATACCAGCAGTACGGTCGCGATACTGAGAAGTGATTGCACGACAAATACAGCCGTGTAATTCAGCTGGCCGAATATAAAATAGATCGCACGGAGAAAAAGCGGATAGCCAGGGGGGGGGTAGGACGGGATGCCCTCGGCAAGGGCGGCTGCGTTGTATATGGCCATGTCGCTGAAATCCGGCTTCGCTTCGCAATCGAGAGCTGTAACGATGCGAAGCAGCGCCGCGACGATGAGGATTGTGGCGAGAGCGATCTTCGTGGATCTGTTCATCTCTTTCAGCTTCATTTTTATCAGTCTTCAGTTGATCGGAGGTTCTACAGTTATAAGCCTATACGCCGGGCTGCGGAAGATATCGTTAGTCGTACTTCTCCCTCCTCATTGCCGAGACCTGGTCGCACAGCAGCCCGAACATGAAAATAGTCAGTGAAGACAGGACGAGAAGAACGGTAGTATCGCCGACTCCTCCACCGCCCATGGTCATATCTATAATAAAACTCGATATGCTCAGCAGAAAAAGAAGCATGGATACGGGAAGAAAGACCTTCAGCGGCTCGAAAAGCACGATAAGCCTCAACATCAGCATAATCGTCGCAGGACCATGTCTCCACTGGCGGACAGTGCTCTTCCCGATTCTCTTCCTTACTGTTATTGGTATGAACTTGAATCGACGGCGGGATTTGAGGATCGCAAAGGTACTGGTCGTTGAGAAGGAGAAGCCGGAGGGCATCAGGTGCAGGTAGAGCAGAAGAGTTTCCCGTTTGAATATTCTGAGCCCGGAGTTAAGATCTGGTATCTTTGTCCCGGCGAGAAAGTTTGAAAACCACCTCAGAAGGAGTTTGCCCGGTCTGCGATTGGCGGGAGTGTGCGAATTCGCCGTCCTCGCTCCCACGACCATGTCATATCCGGTACACTCCTCGATAAGTCTGCCGGCGTCATCCACCCGGTGCTGCCCGTCACCGTCAAAGAACAGGACATATTCCCTTGAGGTGTGCCTCACACCCGTTGTCAGGGCCGAGCCGTATCCTGATCGTATCTGGTGAGAGATAAGCCTTGCTCCGGCCTTTTCCGCCTTCTCTCCGGTGCTGTCGGTCGATCCGTCATCGACGACGATTATCTCGGCTCCCGCGATGCTTTCTCTCAGGCTTCTGACCACTCCCTCGATGGCCGCCTCTTCATTGAAGGCAGGGATGATTATCGCTACGGATTCTGCTGTAACAGGCATCGGCGGTTCCCCCGGAATCGGGTTTGACTCATATTATCCTGATATTTTACCACATAAGGGAGCTTGATGAACAGGGTCCCTTTTCGAGAGCAATCGATAGCGGTATGTAGAGCGGCATGCTATAGGATAGTGGCTGAACACTCAAGCGTCCCTTTTATATTTTCTTCGCATTTACATAAGCGGCCTCATGCAATATCATTGAGAACAGAATCGGGTTCAGGGAACATCGAGTCGTTCAGTGCGAACGGATGCTGATGAAGAGATACAGGGAAAAGGCCATTCGGCAGTACGAGACCATGCTGGCCTTCACACAGGCCGATATCCCGGGTGGAAGGAGCGCGGTCATGCGGTATTACAGGAGGAATCTCCTGCCGCATCTTCCGGCGGAGAGCGATTCCTCGATACTGGATCTCGGCTGCGGTAGTGGTCTTTTCCTCGAGTTTCTCATGCAGGAGGGGTTCGAAAGGTCACGGGGCGTGGATATATGCGATGAACACATCCGCTTATGCAGGGATCTTGGAGTGAACGCCACCCTCGAGGACAATATGAATTTTCTGGAGAAGCATGTGGAACGCTTCGACTGTATCGTGATGAACCATGTGCTGGAGCATTTCGACAAGGATGAGGGGCTGGACCTTCTCGAGGCGGTATTTGCCGGTTTGCGTCCCGGCGGGAGGGTCATCGTGGTATGCCCCAACATGGGAAACCCCTTTACTGCCGGCAGGGGACGTTATGCCGACCTCACCCACGAGACGGGATACACAGGGGAGAGCCTTCAGTTCATGCTTCAGCTAGCTGGCGGTGAACAGGTATCCCTGCATGGGAT
>DAOVNN010000014.1 GCA_030630165.1 Candidatus Krumholzibacteriota bacterium | reverse complement strand
GGGAGACCTTTCAATCAGAAAGGTGCCTCGTCGGCCCTGTACTCTATCTTCCCTGAAAGAACAGTCGCGATAACTTTGATTCCCGGGATCTCGCCCGGATCCGCCTTCATGATATCAGCGCCCAGTATGGTCAGATCGGCAAGTTTCCCCTTAACTATCGAACCCCTCTCCTTCTCCTGGCCGGCCGCCCATGCGGCGTCGAGAGTATAGGCCCTGACAGCTTCCACTATGGTCAGGCGCTGCTCCGGCGCCCAGCCCTCGGCAGGCGTTCCATCGAGAGCCTGTCTCGACACGGCGGCGTATATCCCGAGCAGAGGATCTATCGGTTCGACCGGGTAATCGGAACCACCGGGTATCCGCGAACCTGCGTTCATAAGGGACCTCCATGCGTAGGCTCCCTCGATCCGGTCCCCGCCGATCCTGTCGGGTACCCACGGCATGTCTGAGGTGCAGTGGATGAACTGCATCGAGGGGATCACACCGAGTGAGGCGAATCTCCCGATATCCGCCGGGGAGAGTATCTGCGCATGTTCGATACGATGCCGCAGCCCGCTGCCGGGCTCCTCCATGAGCACCTTTTCGTATACATCGAGAACAATACGGTTGGCCCTGTCTCCGATGGCGTGTGTCGCGACCTGGAACCCGTTCCTGTGACAGGCAAGGACCTTTTCGTGAAGCAGTCCGGGGTCGGTGACTATTATGCCCCTGTTGCCCGGATCGTCGGAGTAATCCTCGAGCATCGCGGCGCTTCTGGCCCCGAGCGATCCGTCCCCGTAGAACTTCACGCCGGCCAGCGAAAACATCCCGTCTGCGAAATCATCGACGGGCCCGGCGGCAAGAACAGAGTCGAGATCATCCGCGTCTCCGTCGAAATACGCTGTTATCCTGAACGGAAACTCCCCCGCCTCATACAGCTCACGGTAGATGCCTGCGGTCTCGCTGCCGATACCCATCTCGTGCGTTCCTGTCAGGCCGACGGCGAGACAGGCGTGCACGGCGGAGATCATGAGTTTCTTCTTCTCTTCAGGGGTGATCGCGGGCACGACATCCCGCACGAGCGATATAGCATCGTCGAGGAGGATCCCGGTGGGCTTCCCGGAAGAATCTCGCTCGATCTTCCCCCCATCAGGATCGGGAGTATCTGCGCCGATACCCGCCGCTTTGAGAGCCTTCGAATTGGCGATCGCCGCATGCCCGCATACCCTTGTGAGCAGCACCGGATTATCGGGACTGACCTGATCGATATCACTCCTGTGAGGAAAGTCTTTTCTGTCCCAGTCGTTCTGATCCCACCCTCTTCCTGTTATCCATCGGTCCCTGTGGACCGCCGCAACCTCAGCCTTCAGCCGGTCACGGATCTGGGCAATCGATACCGTTCCGTTCAGATCAAGCGCGGCCCTGCTGGCCGCATACCCGACAAAATGAGCGTGAGCATCGACCAGCCCGGGTATGACAGTCATGCCGTGGAGGTCATATTTCACCGCCGCAGGACCGGCTGCGGCTATCGCATCTTCACTGCTCCCGACAAAAAGTATCCTGCCGCCTCCGACAGTGACCGCTTCCGCGAGGGGGTCACTCTCGTTCATCGTGTATATCCTGCCGTTATAAAAAACAGCCTTTGCCACCTCATCCCGTCCCTCACCCATCACGATACCTCCCTGCAGGACAAGAACTGCCGCTGATACGACAAGAACCGACACCGCAAACGCGGCGATACTTCTGCGCATGATTCGCTCCTTCTTTTTTCGGGATTGATGAGATCGCGTGAAAGATTCAGCGATACATCTTCTTGATGGCGCCCCAGCTCGTTTCCTCCACTGCAGTACCAGTACACCCGGGTGACTCGGTAAACGCTCCCACATCGACGCCGCAGGCGTTGTTCTCCGCCCAGCACGGCGAGTCGACGTGAAGATAATATAGATCCGGCGATCCACCGGCGGCATAGCAGAAACGCGTCAGGCCATAGAAATCATCGACCCCCGAAGCGCATCCGCTGTAATTCTCGAAATTCAGGTAAAAGTTGTTGCAGCTCAGAGAAGTAGTGCCTCCCAGGCAGAGCGCACCGGTGGTACATCCGTTGATAATGCTCCTGATCAGTGTGAACGAACCTCCGAGATTCTGAACGCCTGTATCGGCCCCGACTATCGTCATATTTCTCACAGCGGTGCCGGAACCTTCGAGAATGCTGATCCCCGTCCCACATGAATCGACCAGGCTGAACATGATGCTCGGCGACGACGAAATGCCGGAGACCTCGATGCCGGTCTCGCAGTCTATGACATTACAGTACCAGTACATCCCCGCGCCGCTCTCTATCGAGATTCCCTTTCCGAATTCCCTGAACTCGAATCCGAGAAGGGTCGTTCCCATTCCGACGTTCCTGAACGTGATTCCCGTTCCCTGGCGATAGCTGGAGGATATGATGACCGGAGTGCCGTTCTGGTACTGAAAGTAGATATCCTTGCCGTCGACCACAAGGTCGTCCTCGTTGTAGTAGCCGCCCCAGACGAAGATACCGTCGCCGGTCTCGGCGCTGTCTATCGCGGCCTGGATAGTAGGAACATCGCCGCTCCCGTCGGCCTTGACCACGAAAGTCGTCTGAGCCGCGGCAGCGCCGTGAAGGAGGAACATTGCAAGCAGAGCGAATATCGTATACCTGGTCACCTTTTTCACCTCGCAGCAGAAGCTAGCATATCCCCGATGTCCGGTCGAGTCAAAATCGGGCGTATGGTGTCTTGCCCGCAACGGGCCTTTTCGTTATTATCCATTGAGTAGCTTGCAAGATTTGAACCGCGAGGAACCAAAATGTACGGTAACAGGGATTTTTCAGGGTACAAGAGACAGAGCAGCCTGCTGGACAGTGTTATCATGCGTCTCATAATAGCTAATGCGGTCATGTTCATCATCACTCAGCTTCCGGTGGGAAGACAGATAACAGCATATCTCGCCCTTACGCCCAGACTGGTCGTTACCCGCGGCTACATCTGGCAGATGCTCACCTACATGTTCCTGCACGGCAGTCTCATACACATGGCCCTGAACATGTTCGTCATCTGGATGTTCGGAAGAACCCTCGAGCAGGTCTGGGGAAGCAGTCGTTTTCTGAGGTTCTATTTCGCATGCGGGCTCGGAGGCGCCGTCTTCAGTTTCCTCTTCGCATTCAACACTCCTGTGATCGGAGCCTCGGCAGCCTCATACGGGATGCTGCTGGCATTCGCGATCATGTTTCCCAACCAGCGGCTTCTTCTCTGGTTCGTGGTTCCGGTGAAAGCGCGGACACTCGCGATAGGACTGGCTCTTCTCTCTCTCGTCATGGGAATACGCGGCGGCGGCAATATCGCTCACTTCGCTCACCTCGGCGGGATGGCGGCCGCCCTCATCATGATGCGCAGCGAATACCAGTTCAGGCGATTCCATGATTTCATAAGGAGAAAACTTTCGAAGATACCGGTCAAGATCAGCTTTGATGGAGAAAAGCAGGATCCTCCCGCCGGCGGGCAGGAATCGGATATGGACAAGATCAACTCAATCCTCGACAAGATCTCGGAGAAAGGGTACGAGAACCTCTCCGAGACCGAACGGCGCATCCTCGAACAGTACTCGGAGCAGGAAAAGGACAGCAGGGACGACTCCGAAACCCTCCACTGACATCCTGTTCTTTTCCTATCTCCTTATTTATCCTGGGATTAATAGCTGTGTGTCTAAAGAGCCGGCTCTATCTATTCCTCAAGAGACTTCACCGCATACGCCAGCGCCTCGGTCTCCTCGGAGCCGAGCTCACGCTCCGCCGCCCCGCTCTTGACCTCGATGGCGTAACCGCGCGTCGAGTTCCTTCCGACGAGGTTCGTCAGCATGAAGCCGTTCTTCTGTCTGGTAAGTATGCAGATCGAGTAACTCTGATTGCCGCCGACATCCTCAAAGGCATTGTACTTCACCATACCGATTCCCTTGAAGCACTCCTCGAGACTCTCATGGATCAACCTGAGGTCCTCTCCATGCCCTTTGATAAACTCGCGGTTCTCATCGACTCCCTTGAGCAGGAGCTGAAGAGAGTCTTCGGTGCCGACATCATCGTACAGTCCGGCCATCTCACTGAACGGCCGCTGCATCCGCCGTATCCTGGCGGCGAGGAGGATCACGGCCGTGACCGCCACCACGCTCAGTATCAGGGCTGCCGGAAGGAGTATATTCGCGTTTACCTCAATGAAAGCATTCATGTTACCGGTTGCTACCTCCGCACCATGGGTTAAGGAATGCTGAGAGTAAAACAGTCTCCGTGAAAGTGTAAAGGATTATTAACTCCCTGCGCCCGCAGTTCCCCAAAAAAAAGGAGGCTCATGCAGCCTCCCTCTTTATAAAATGCCGAGGGCGGGACTCGAACCCGCACAGGTTTTCACCCACTACCCCCTCAAAGTAGCGTGTCTACCAGTTCCACCACCTCGGCGATATTTCAGAATATCTCTATTGCGGGGGGGGCTGCTGCTCGGCAGGTTCACCCTCCGGTACCGTCTCCTGCTGCTGGCCCGACTCGGGAACGTTTCCGATGACCTCATCGACGTCCTTGCGTTCCTCTGGAATCATGCCGCCCCACTCCTGACCCTGCGCTGCCTTTCTCAATGCGCTCTCAGCCTCCTGGCTGCCCCTTCCGGCTGAAAGGAACGCCAGTGACAGAGATGTGCACATGAATATGACGGCCAGATACGTCGTGGCTTTGCTGAGGAAGCTGGCGGTTTCCCGCCCGCCGAGAATGGCCTGACCTCCACCGCCGCCGAAGGCACCGGAAAGGCCGCCGCCCTTGCTCGACTGCATCAGCACGGCGACGATGAGCAGTGCGCAGGTAACGACGTGTACTATTACAAACACGTTAAACAGCATAAGCACCAGCCTTTATTATCAAAAAAGCATTTTATTATCAGAAGAGTAGTCTAATAAAAACGGGGGTGTCAGTCAAATGATTTGTGTCGCCCTGAAACCGCACTGAGCGGCCATTTGCCTCATAAGCGGCTTTCTCAGGCGGGAAAGACGATTCCGAGGAACGATCCGGCCTCCAGGGACGCTCCTCCGACGAGGGCTCCATCGATCTCCTCCCTCGCAAGCAGTTCCGCGGCGTTTCCAGGCTTCACGCTGCCGCCGTAGAGGATCGGTGTATCTTCCGCAGTCCGGGAGCCGAAGATGTCCCCGAGGAGGACACGGATGATCTCGTGCATCGATCCAGCATCATCGGGGGTCGCGGTCTTTCCGGTGCCGATCGCCCAGACAGGTTCGTAAGCGATCACAGTACTCCTCATATCGGCATCTGAAAGTCCCGTCAGGACCTCCCCTATCTGCTCGGCGACGACTTTGGAAGCCGTGCCGCTCTCCCTCTCGCCGAGGGTCTCGCCTACACAGTATATCGGGATAAGCCCGCCGGCGAGGGCCGCTCGCAGCTTTCTCGAGAGGATATCCGATCCCTCCCCGATCACGTGGCGCCTCTCCGAATGCCCTACCAGGACGTACCGGCAGCCGAGAGCGGATATCATCCCGGTCGATATCTCTCCCGTATAGGCTCCATTCTCCTCGTACCACAGATTCTGCGCGCCCCCTGATATCGGACTGTCCTCGATGGCGTTCATTACGGCTGGAAGGGCGGTAAACGGAGGTATGAGTACGACTTCGCATGCCGGTTCCCTGCCCTCGAGACCTGCTGCGATATCCCCGGCGAGAGACGCTCCCTCGAGGTGGTCCATATTAATCTTCCAGTTACCGGCTATAATCGTCCTTCTCACTTCGATCATCCCTTTCAGTCCATCGTACGGCTCATGCGTCGCTCAGCGCCTCAACGCCCGGGAGTGCCTTCCCCTCGAGCAGCTCGAGCGATGCGCCGCCTCCTGTCGAGACATGCGTCACCCTGTCCTTGAGGTGGAGCCTCCCCAGCGCGGAGACGCTGTCGCCCCCACCCACGACCGAAACAGCTCCTTCAGCGGTAGCGTCCACAATCGCACGCGCTATCCCTCTGGTCCCCTCGGCATAGTTCGTCATCTCAAAGATCCCCATGGGACCGTTCCAGAAAATCGTCCTGGCTTTCATTATCTCGTCGCGGAAGACATCGACGGTCTTCCTGCCTATATCTACTCCGACCCATCCCTCGGGGATATCGCCGGTCGATACCGTCCTGTGCTCAGCGTCGTTATCGATCTCCTTCGCCACGATACAGTCGACGGGAAGAAAGATCCTTTTCTCACTGCCGCTACCAGCTTTTTCCATCGTCTCACGGCACATTTCCATGTACGACTCGTCGAGAAGCGAGTCGCCTATCTCGAGACCGAGCGCCTTGAAGAAGGTGAACGCCATACCACCGCCGACGAGGATCCGGTCGACCTTATCGAGCAGGTTCCTGATCAATCCGATCTTCCCCGAGACCTTCGCTCCGCCCAGCACGGCTACGAACGGTCTTTTCGGATCGGTCCTCATGTTGTCGAGGGTCTCCAGCTCCTTCTCCATCAGCATTCCAGCAACACGCTCTTCGAAAAAATGTGTGACGCCCTCCGTAGAGGCATGAGCCCTGTGGGCGGTCCCGAATGCGTCGTTCACATAGATGTCACCGTACCTGGAGAGTTTGCGGGCGAACCCCTGGTCGTTCGACGTTTCCTCATCGTAAAAGCGGAGATTCTCGAGGAGCAGTATCTCCCCCGGCGCCAGTGCGGAAGCCATCTCAAGGGCTTGATCGCCGATGCAGTCTTCGGCAAACCTTATCGGATGGTGCACAAGCTCGGCGAGCCGGTATGCCACGACCTTGAGGCTCATCGAGGAAACGCGCTTTCCCTTCGGTCTTCCGAGATGAGATATCAGGACGAGGGAAGCCCCATGTTCCGCAATGTAGTTAATGGTCGGCAGCGCGGCCCGGATGCGTGTGTCGTCATCAACGTCGCCGTCTTTTGTCAGAGGCGTGTTAAAATCGACGCGCATCAGCACCCTTTTCCCATCGAGCTCAACATCCCTCAGGGTCTTCTTTCTCAACGGTCTCCTCCAGTCTTGCCTGCGCTTTACTTGAACAGCATCTTCATCATATCGACCATCCGCATCGCGTATCCGTACTCGTTGTCGTACCACGAGAGGATCTTGAAGACCTTCGATGTGATGCCCATCGTTGCCAGGCCGTCGAATATCGATGAGTGCGGATTCCCGATGATGTCGACCGAAACGATCGGATCCTCCGTGTACTCGAGGATACCCTTCAGTCTGCCTTCCGAGGCCTTCCTCATCGCGGTGTTGATCTTCTCTACCGTGGTCGCTTTCTTCAGGGTGACGGTGAGGTCGACGAGCGAACCGTCCGGGGTAGGCACGCGCACTGCCAGCCCGTTCAGCTTGCCATTGAGCTTCGGAAGAACCTTGCCGACAGCCGCGGCAGCTCCGGTCGTCGTCGGAATCATCGAGACGCCGCTGGCGCGTCCCCTGCGCAGGTCCTTGTGCGGCATATCGAGGATCACCTGATCATTCGTGACGGCGTGTATCGTCGTCATAAGGCCGTTCTTGAGTCCGAATCTGTCGTCGAGCACCTTTACGACAGGCGCGAGACAGTTTGTTGTGCACGAGGCGGTCGAGATGATGTGGTGCCTGCTCTTGCGGTACTTCGTGTGGTTGACGCCCATCACTATCATGATATCGGGATCGGGTGACGGTGCTGAGATGATGACCTTCTTTGCTCCCGCCTCGATATGCTTAGCCGCGTCCTTGCGTTTGCGGAAGAACCCGGTCGATTCGATGACTACGTCCACCCCGAATTTCTCCCAGGGAAGGGCTGCCGGATCGCGCTCGGTGAGTACCCTGACCCTCTTGCCGTCGACAGAGATATCGCCGTTTTTAAGGACTTTGACCTTCCCCGGATAGCGTCCATGGACCGAGTCGTACTTCAGTAGATGAGCGAGCGTCTTCGAGTCTGTCAGATCGTTTACCGCGACAATGTTGAACCGGCGGTCCTTGTGAGCGCCCCTGAAAACGAGCCTCCCTATCCTGCCGAATCCATTGATAGCTACGTTGACAGCCATTTATGTCCTCCTTTTTCCCGATGTTTGGATTCTGATCTGCTACGGCTCGTCAGTCTCCGAACGCCTTGCCGACGCTGCCGAAAAGTTTCATCTTCGCTATTACAACCTCGAAGACAGCGTCTCTCGCGGCCCCGAGGTACTTGCGCGGATCTATGTTCTCCGGTTTCTCGGCGAACGCCTTGCGCGTAAATGCCGTGAAGGCAATCCTCATGTCAGTGTCGATATTGACCTTCGCCGCCCCGCGCCTGATCGCCTCGGATATCGCTTCGTTCGGGACACCTTTTGCGGCGCCGATCTTCGCGCCGAACTCGTTGGCGATCGCCACGTGATCCTGGTTGACGCCGGAGGCACCGTGCAGGACAAGCGGAACGGAGACGACGGAAGCGATCTCGCTGAGCTTGTCCATCGCGAGCTTTGCCTCACCCTTGAACTTGTACGCCCCGTGCGATGTTCCCACTGCCACTGCCAGGGAATCGACCCCCGTCTTCTCGACGAACTCGGCCGCCTCGCCAGGATCGGTGAAGCTCGCATCCTGCTGCGCCACCGAGACGTTGTCCTCTATCCCTGCGAGCCTGCCCAGCTCTCCCTCGACGGAAACTCCGACCGGCTTCGCCTTCTCGACGACTTCGCGAGTCACTGCTATATTCTCCTCGAACGGCAGGTGTGAACCGTCGATCATCACAGAGGTAAACCCTCCGTTGATACATTTTTCGATGATCTCCATGTCCTGGCCGTGATCGAGGTGCAGGGATATCTCGATTTTCATATTGTCTGAGACTGTCCTTACCATCGAGACGAGGTTCTCGAAACCGGCATACTTGATCGCGCCCTGCGAGACGGCAAGTATCGCAGGGCTGTCGAGCTCCGCGGCGGCGGATGTTATCGCCTGAACAAATTCGAGGTTATTGATATTGAAGGCTCCGACGGCATATGATCCAGCCTTCGCCTTGTCGAGCAGCACCTTGTTTGTAACGAGCACTTCGTCCTCCCGTGCGCATGAGAACCGGTCGCCCCGGCCGAAATACAGTATTTCCCGCCTATTCAAACATAAGGGAATCAAGACGTTCAACCTTAATTTTCGCTGTACGTCTCCGGCCGGCGCAGAGAACGGTGACCGAGGAGGGTTCCCCCGCTTCGAGGGCACGGCAGCAGGCCAGAACGGTCTCGCCCGAAGTCACGAGATCATCGACCAGAACGACATCCCTGTCACGGATCCGGTCGGCTGAACGGAGACAGAAGGCGCCTGTCACATTCCCACTCCTGCTGCCGCGATCGAGACTCGACTGGGCTCTGGTCCTTTTCCTTCTCCCGAGCGTCCTGCGGCGCAGCGGGATGCCGGTATGCCGCGACACCTCACCTGCCAGCAGCCCGGCCTGGTCATATCCCCTCCGGACAAGCCTGGTCCAGTGCAGCGGCACAGGTACGATCACCGGATCATCGAGCTCTTCCCTGTACGTTGCAAGCGCACGGGACATCTCGCGGCCAAGCCAGCCTGCCGCAGCCGTCCCGCCTTCGAATTTCAGAAACCTGATCAGATCCAGGAGGACATCACATGTGAGAAAGGGAGAGTAGACAGGAATGGCATCCGGTCCCGGCAGCAGGCCCGCCGCCTCTGCCGGCAGCAACTGTCCGTGACAAAGGCCGCATACGAGACTGCCGCCGGTGAAGCTGCCGCAGGAGATACATCTGCGTGGAAAGACAGAGTCGAGAAGAAACCGGAAGAACCCCTTCATCACCACACCTCCACCTTCCGGCACGCCGGAAGGTCAACGCGGTCAGGTCTTGTGCGTCTTTTTCGTCCGGCTGACGACGAGATATACGGCCCCGAAGAGGATCAGCAGGACACTTATCACCTGGTTGTTCGTAAAACCGCCGGCTACAATCGCAGAATCCTCGTAGAAACGGAAGAAATCGACTATGAACCTTGCAATGCCGTACAGGATGCAGAGCCAGGAGAACAGGAACCCGTCGAAGCGTTCCTTTCTGTCGAACAGTATGAGGACCAGGAATATGACCAGGCCGTACAGGGACGAGTATAACTGGGTAGGATGAATCATGATCCCCGGATGACAGTGTCCCGCCGGCGATCCCGCGGGAAATACCACCCCGGTGGGACAGGACGTCGGATTACCGAAACAGCAGCCGCTCATAAAGCACCCCAGCCTGGTGACGAAAACACCGGCCCCGACCGAAGGAGCCATTGTGTCCGCAACCCGGAAGAAAGATATCTTCTTCTTCCTGAGGTAGACGACCGCCCCTGCCACGGCTAGAAGGAGTCCGCCGTAATATGTCGCGCCCCCCTGCCAGATGGCGATTATATCCAGTATGCCCTTGAAGTTTTCCCTGTGCGTAAGGATGTACAGGCCCCTCGAACCGAGCACAGCGCCCAGTACGAGGATGATGCTGAGGTCATATATGATCTCGGGATCGACACCGCGCCTGCCGGCGCGCCTGCCCGCGATCACGATACCGATCAGAAAGCTCAGTGCCAGCATAAAGCCGTACGAGTATATCTTCAGCCTTCCGAGGTCTAACAGGATCGGATGCATCCTACTCTCCTATCTGCCGCTGACACTCAACCCCTCTACAAGAACCGGTGGCGAGCCGACCTGACCCACGAACCGGATCCGGCCTCCCGTCACCGCGATACCCTCGAGTAGCGACAGGATATTACCGCTGATCGTCATCTCACATACCGCTCTTTCCTTTTTTCCTCCTCGGATCTCGTATCCGTTTATGCCAACGGAGAAATCTCCGGAGATCGGGTCGGCGGTATGCATACCCATCACATCCTGAATATATATACCATTCCCCAGAGAATCGACAAGTTCATCCGCCTCCGCGGAACCCGGCAGGACGAAGAGGTTTGTCGGACCTGGAACGGGAACGCTCTTGAACGAACTGCGGAAAGCGTTGCCTGCCTTGCCCATGCCTGTCTTTCGCGCCGAATAACTGTTGTGAAGAAAACCTTCCAGCACGCCGGCTGAAACGAGTCTTCTTTTCACTGCGGAAACTCCCTCGTCATCGAACGGAGCGTTAAAACAACCTCTGGCAAGGGCCGGATCGTCGATTAACGTAAACACATCCGACGCCACCTTCTCCCCGAGCCTTCCCTCGAAGACCGAGGACCCCCTGACCACCATCTCCGCGGAAAGGACCTCGCCGAGCAGGGAAACGACCTCAGAAAAGGCGAGCGCGTCGAAAACCACGCCGTATCTGCCGGTCGGCAGCGGCGCTCCTCCCAGCAGCATCGCCGCCCTTTCGCCTGCCTCTCTGCCCGTCTCGCAGAAATCAAGCAAGCCGGGTGTGGGAGCCTGATCATACGACCAGCCCGACCTGACTTCTCCGCCGATGGATGCTGCCGCGCCGATCGAGCAGGAGCAGCAGCCACCGTACCTTGTCCGGATAAAGCCTCTCGTTCCGGCGACGCAGACAACAGACGTCACTTCGGAATACGTAGCTCCCTCACTGCTTCTGACCCTTGCGTCGCTCGAGAGCACCGCCTCCTCCATCGCCAGCGCTCCCTCGATCTTCATCTCCGCCGGGAACTCACCGGGATGCCGCCTGTCATTTCCGTCAGAGACTTCCCCGCTGTCTCCTCCCGCCAGCACGTCGGCATCGACCTTATCGCCCGAAAGCGCGTTGGATTCCGCCTCCGAAAGAACCGCGGCAAGCCCCTCGCCGGAAAGGGCGCACGTCCAGGCGAATCCTACCTTGCCGTCGCAGACGACCCTCAATCCGAGGCCCGTCTCCTTTGACCTGTCTACCGACTCGACTTTTCCGTCGAAGACCTCGACCTGGAAGCTGTCGGCCTCCTCACCGTAGATCTCGCACTCGATAGACCCTGCCAAGGCCAGATCGAGGACTTTTTCGACTATCTCCTTCAGATCTCTGCCTCCTCAATACTCGTAGAAACTCGATCCGAAATTCAGAAGCACCCCGATTAAAAAACAGCTGACGAGCATCGAGCTTCCTCCATAGCTCAGGAAGGGGATCGGAAGCCCGGTCACGGGCGCGAGCCCGATCGTCATACCGATATTGACCGCCACATGAAAAGTGAAATATGAACAGATGCCTACGATGGCGAGCGAGGCGAACCGGCTCTTGACCTTCGTAGCGAGATACAGGCCCCTTACGATGATGATCGAGAAGAGAAACAGTACTCCTATCGCACCGACGAATCCCGCTTCCTCGGACAGGACCGAGTAGACGAAATCACTGTGCCTCTCGGGAAGGAAAGCGAGCAGTTTCTGCGTCCCTCTCAGGAATCCTTTCCCGAGAAAACCACCCGAACCGACCGCGACCTTCGACTGGTATACCTGCCACCCGGATCCGAGAATATCAGACTCGGGCCTGAGAAAGGCGAGGATCCTCCTCTGCTGGTAGGGCTTCAGGCGCTCGATCAGCGTGGGGATAACGAGCATGATCGAGAGGTTTACCACTACGAGCAAGATGCTCTGGAATATCTTTTCTCTTCGCTTGTACGCAATTATCAATAACCCGACGAAGAAAGCAAGCAGGAGGACCGGATAGCTTCCGCTCCGCATGGCGCTCTGACTGTATACAGTGAGGAAAGCGCTTACCAGGGGGCTTAATATAAGTATCATCCGCCCCTCGTCGAGACCGCGCCAGTAGAGGATCATCATCATCAGAGCCGGATAGACGAGTGCGGTTCCAAGATCGGGCTGCTTGACAACGAGCAGAAATGGCACGAGTGTTATCGCCGTGGCGGCGAAAAGGATCCTCAATCGGTTGGGATCGTGTCTTTTCTCGGTAAGGAACCGCGCGAGCAGAAAGATGATGGCGACCTTCATTACCTCGCTCGGCTGGACCCGGAATCCTCCAAGCACTATCCACCTGCTCGATCCTTTTGCCGCGCCCATGAGGAGCACGACGATGAGCATGATGAGGACAATGAAGTAGAATATCACGGCGCCCCCCTCGTAGTACCTGAAGGGGATGAAGTATGCCAGGGCCATCACTCCCAGGCCGAGAGCTCCCCATATGACCTGCTTCTGGAAGAACCGCATATTCCCGCCCTCGAAGGTCTCGCTGAGTTCGGCAGGGATATGACCGACTGAAAATAGATTGAGCAGTCCGATCCCGATCAGCAGCACGGCGGACATCAGCACCAGCCAGTCCATATTCTGCAGCAACCTGTCGCTCAACGTTCCTCCTCCCCGGCTGTCTCCATAACTGTGACCGGATTGAAATAGGCGGAAAAAATCTTCCTCGCCAGCGGCGCTGCCATGGCTCCTCCGTGACCGGCATGCTCGAGGATAATAGCCAGCGCGATCTCGGGATTCTTCTCGGGAGCGTAGGCTATGAAGAGGGCGTGATCCCTGCCGTGCGGATTCTGGGCCGTCCCGGTCTTCCCACAGATAGCAGCCTCCGCGATCGCGGCTCCCCTCCCCGTCCCCGTCTCACCGGCAACGACCAACCGCATCGATCTCTGTATGAACCTGATGATGGATATGTCGATCTGAGCGACCTTCTCGGGCACTTCTTCGAATCTGAATATCACGCTTCCTTCCGAGTCCTCTATCCTCTCTACGACATGCGGCCGGACCCGCTTCCCCCCATTGGCCAGCATAACCGCCATCTGGCAGAGCTGCAGGGGCGTTGCAAGCAAGTCGCCCTGGCCGATCGAGTAATTGAGAAGATGACCCTTCGTCCACTTACCAACGCCGAACCTCCTGTTGTAGTATGCCTTGTCGGGAAGGATGCCCCTCGCTTCGCTGGGCAGATCGATCCCCGTCTTCCTTCCGAATCCGAAGAGCCTTCCCGCATAGGCGAACTCGTCGGCCTTGAGCCGCTCGGCAAGCTGGTAGAAATATACGTCGCACGAATTGACGATCGCTCCGGTGAGATTCAAATAACCATGTCCCTCGGGCTTCCAGCAGCGGAAGTATCTGTTGCCGAACTGGTATCCTCCGTAACATGGCGTCAGCCACTCTTCCCTCGAGACCGCACGGGTCTTGAGGGCGGCATATGCGACAATCATCTTGAATGTCGATGCAGGAGGATAGGTGGCCTGCACTGCCCTGTTGAAGAGCGGCTTGTCGGGATCCCCGTTCAGCACGCTCCAGTTCTCCTCGCTGATCCCGCCGATGAAGATGTTGGGATCGTAGACCGGCCTGCTCACGGCGGCAAGTACGGCGCCGTTGCGCGGATCCATGATGACGATCGCGCCCTTGTTCCACTCGCACGCCGCCTCGACCACCCTCTGCAGATCAATGTTTATCGTCAGATAAACGTCGTGTCCCGGAACCGGCGGCCTCGATTCGACCCGGCCCTCGAGCTGCTCGTTCTCCACCAGTCCGACATATTCCCCGATCCGTGTCCCCTCGGCGCTGATCTCGATGATCCTGAGCCCGTACTGCCCCCTGAGGAACTCCTCATAGACATACTCGATACCTGTCCTTCCCTTGATGTCGCCTCTCCTGAGATCGCCGGATTCCTTCAGATCGGTATCGGAGACCTCTCCCGTATAACCGAGAAGGTGAGCGGCGAGGCTCTCTTCCGGATAGTGCCTCCTGTGTTTCATCTCGAGCCTGAAGAAGGGAAAGAGGGCCCTGTTTTCCGTTAATATAGATATCTGTCCCTTGTCGGCAGCCTGGACTACGGTCATCTCTCTGCCGTCGGAATATTTCTCTATCCATTCGGCCAGTGACGAGGTGAGCTCATCCTCGTCGATCCCGAGCCACCTGCACGCGAGACTCAACTTGTCTTCCCTGCCGGAGATCCTGTTGGGAAGGATGCTGATCTGGTAGACGGGCACGTTTACGACGAGCTTCGATCCGTCCGACGACCTGATCAACCCCCTCGGCGGGGGAATATCCTCTTTCTGGATCCTGTTCGACAGGGCAAGCCTGCTGTAATGGTCTTTCTGGAATACCTGGAGCTGAAACAGCCTCAGCGCCAGCACGATGAGAGCGCCGGCAAGGATGAAGAGCAGAATAGTACGCCTTCTCTCGAGAAGCATCTCGCTGCGTACGTCAATACCTGCCACCGGAGCGCACCTTCCTTCTCGGAAGTAGATCAATCAGCTGCATGACGAACACTGCCAGCAGCGCTGTATATGCGGCCGACAGGATCGAGTAGCGGAAGAACGCGATGATCACCTCGGCCGGATGAAACGTGGTCGCGACATTGAGCGTGATGATGTCGTTGATGAGACACGCAACGAAGACGAGCAGCCCCCTGAAAAGGATGTTGTCGGGAAGGTAGTCCCTCCCGAACCTGGCAATACCATATCCGACGATCGTTTTGGCAAGCGCGTTCATCCCGAGAAACGAGGCATTACCCAGATCCTGGAGGAAGCCGAGCATGAATCCGATGATGATGCCGGCAACAGGTTTTCTGTCAATGACGAGTACGACCAGCAGGACCATTATAAGATCGGGTGACGCCCCGGCTACCTTCACATTGTGTACGAGTGTAACCTGGAGAACAAAAACGATGAACGAGACGAGGACGATCCTCAGCAGATAGGTCACTGCTCACCACCCCCCGCGGCCTTCCCTTCTTCAGGCTCTTCTCCGTCCTTTTTGTTCTTCTCGAGCTCGAGCCAGGCTTCGCCGCCTTTCCAGTCCCTGCCGCCGATGATGATGAAGACCTCCTCGAGTTTGTTCAGATCGGTCATGCATACGATACCGACCCTCCGTGAGAGCTCCGTCTTCTCCTCGGCGACATGGAAAACCGTTCCGACCGGGAATCCCTTTGGAAAGACCCTGCCGAATCCCGACGTAATGAGAGTGTCTCCCGGCAGGACGTCCTCTTCCTTGCCGACGTAATCGAGGCTGAAGAAGCTGCCCCTTTCCCAGGCCAGTACACCGACGACCCTGCTTCGCTTGACGAGGCAGCTTACCGAGACAGATTTGTTGTTGAGCAGAAGGACCCGGGACGAGGAGGGAAATACCTGCGTGACCTTTCCAGCGAGCCCCCTGTAGCCGACGACCGGCATCCCGGGAAGCACACCGGAATCGGATCCGCGGTCGACCGTTATCGAGTGATGGAACCTGCTCGACGACCTCGCGATCACATCGCACGGCATGAACTCGAAGAACGAGTCCTTCCTGAAACCGAGCAGTTCCCTGAGCCTGTTCCTCTCGTCCCTGAACTGCGTCAGTCTCTCGTTCTCGTGGCTGAGTGAGACAACACGCGTGCGGAGACTGTCGTTCTCCGCAGTCAGTTCCTCTACGCTCGTAAAATAATCGTCCGTCCTGCTGACTGGATAGAGCAGAAAGGAACTGATCGACCGGGCAGCGGCGATCCTGCCGTCCTCGGGCCTTGTCAGCATGAAGACAGAGAGCGCTATCGCAACGGCGAGAACCGTTCTCTCGAGATGACGGTCGAATAGGAATGAAAAGATCTGCATGCCTACAACCGGGAGCTCTTCATTATGATGCCTTCGAACTGGTGGATGTTCCCAAGCACCTTGCCTGTGCCGAGCACGACGCATGTCAGCGGATCCTCGACGACGTTTATCGGAAGGTTCGTCTCTTCCTTGAGAAGGACATCGATGCCCCTGAGCAGCGAACCGCCTCCTGTCATCACTATTCCCCTGTCGACGATGTCGGCCGCGAGCTCTGGCGGGGTCTGCTCGAGGGCGGTCTTGAGCGCGACGACGATCTGGCTCATCGGCTCGGCGAGCGCCTCGCGGATCTCAACGCTCGAGATACGCAGGACCTTGGGTATGCCGGAGACAAGGTCCCTGCCCTTGATCTCCATCTCCTCTTCCTGCCCGAGGTTGGTAGCGGACCCGATGACCTTCTTGACGTGTTCGGCCGTCTGGTCGCCGATCAGAAGGTTGTAAGCTTTCTTGATGTGCTGGACGATCACCTCGTCCATCTTATCGCCGCCCACCCGAATCGACATATCCGTGACGATCCCGTTGAGCGCGATCACGGCGATCTCTGTCGTGCCGCCGCCTATGTCTATGACCATGTTCCCCGACGGCTTGTCGACGGGAAGCCCTACTCCGATCGCCGCGGCGATCGGCTCGGCTACAAGATATACTTCCCTGGCGCCGGCGTTCTGCGCCGAATCTATGACGGCCCTGCGCTCGACCTCGGTGATTCCCGAGGGAACACTGATCACGATACGCGGCCTTATAAAAAATCTCTTCTTCTGCGACTTGCGGATGAACTCGCGGAGCATCACCTCGGTGATCTCGAAATCGGCGATCACGCCATCCTTCATCGGCCTGATGGCGGCGATGTGATCCGGCGTCTTGCCGAGCATCGCCTTCGCCTCGAGGCCGACCGCGTAGATCTTCTTCGTCCTCTGGTCGACCGCCACGACCGAGGGTTCGTTGAGGACGATGCCGCTGCCCTTGAGATAGACGAGTGTGTTCGCCGTACCGAGATCTATCGCGATATCATTGGAAAAATATGTGGTGATTCGCCCTAACACTAACGTCCCTTTCTTTCAGGATGTGACAAGTCCCCTCTCCCGCATGCTGACAAACCCGTCACCTCCGATGATGATGTGATCGACCAGGTCGATCCCCATCAACTCCCCGCATCTCGCGAAACGCACTGTAAGATCGGTATCCTCCCTGCTCGGCTCGGGATTACCGGTAGGGTGGTTGTGAACGATTATGATCCCCGCCGCACTCGCCACCACCGCTTCCTTGAAGATCTCACGCGGATGTACGAGCGCCGCGTTCAGAGAACCTATCGCCACCGTGACGATCTTTAATATACCATTCTTGGTATTCAGAAGGACCGCCTTGAAATATTCCCTGTCGAGGCCTTTCATCTCCGGGATCAGCAACGACGCCACGTCTTCAGGGCAGCGGACCTT
>DAOVNN010000263.1 GCA_030630165.1 Candidatus Krumholzibacteriota bacterium | reverse complement strand
GGTTTCATGATGGTAAGGTCTCACTCGAGCAGCTCCAGGGACTCTTCCGCGAGAGGTTCGAGGATGAGGGCGGGGCTATGCCCCTCTACCTCGAATGGGTCGGTAAAATGTGTCCATATAGGGGCTGACGCACCGCAAAATTCCTTTTTCCTTTGAATTCCAACCAGTTTAGCGGCAAAATCACCCAGATGTAACGGCGTGCGGCGCTGAAACCTGACGGGAGTGACCGAAATGAACGACGCGAGGGATATCATCGACCAGACAGTGCTGGTAAAGTTGATCAGCTGTGAGGGGATAGAATTTACCGGTATCGAGGGTGACGGACCGTTCTTCTGCAAGGTCACGGCGGTCGACGAGGCAGGGATCTGGGTGGAGAACAAGAAGTTCACGACCGTCGAACTGCGGGACTCGAGAGGGAAGTCTGTTCCCGAGAAGAAGAGGAAGCCACAGAAACACACGGTCCACATCCTCCTGCTGTGGAGGAATATACAGACGATAATAATGTTTGAGGAGAAGGATCTCGAGAAGCTCGAGGTCGATAAAGATGCTATCGAGCAGACGGGAAGGATAGGTTTTATAAAGTAGGGCGTCGCCCTGGCGGCCTGCGGCTGACTCATGTACGACGCGAGAAGAAACAGTCTCAGGAGAAAGATAAAGAGGAAGATCCAGAGGATGCCTCCAGGGCTCGTCGTCGCCCTGAGCTTCCTTATGACGGCTACTATCGGAGCGGTCCTGCTGGCGCTTCCCGCCGCCACGAAGGGTGATTCCCTGGGCGGCCTCGATTCCTTCTTCACCGCGATATCGGCTGTCTGCGTGACCGGGCTCGTCGTAATAGATATCGGGGCGAAATTGACCCTCTTCGGCAAGATCGTCGTTCTGACGCTGATACAGATCGGCGGGCTCGGAATCATGACATTTTCCGTTTTTCTCTTCCTGTTCATCGGAAAGAGCCTCGGGACAAAGGAGAAATGGATCATCAGCGATTCTTTCCTTCCCAGCCCCATAGTCGACATCGGGCAGCTGATCAGGATGATATTCGTTTTCACCTTCACGGTGGAAATGGCTGGAGCGGTGCTGCTCTTCCTCGTATGGCGAAGGGAGATGCCGCTCGAGCCGGCGATATTCTCAAGCGTCTTTCACGCCGTATCGTCATTCTGTAACGCCGGCTTCTCCTTCTTCTCGACGAGCTTTATAAAATACCAGGGGAATATCCTGCTCAACGTCACCGTGATGAGTCTCATCGTACTCGGCGGCCTGGGATTTCCGGTGGTATACGAGTTCTACTGGAGATTCAGGAACCGCAAGGACCGCAGACGGTACCATTTCTCCCTTCACACAAAACTCGTGCTCTATACTACAGCCTTTCTCATAATCGGCGGCGCGCTTCTGATATTCTTCATCGAGAGAGGGCCCGAGTGGGAGATACTTTCACTGAAGAACAGGACGCTGGCCTCTCTCTTCCAGTCTGTCACGGCCAGGACGGCCGGCTTCAACACTGTCGAGATCTCGGCGCTCGAACCGGCCACGCTCTTTATAATAATCATGCTGATGTTCATCGGGGCGAGCCCCGGTTCGACGGGTGGGGGGATAAAGACGACGACTCTCGCCGTGTTCGTCGCGATAATCAGGAGCAGGATGGCCGGCCGGCAGTCGATCGGTGTATTCAGGTTCGCGATACCCGACGGCAAGATCGGGAGGGCGCTCTCCGTTCTCGTCATGGCGGTCATGACAGTCTCGGCCGGACTGATATTTCTTCTTGTCTTCCACATGGATATCGCTCAGGAATCGGCCGACTATTTCCTGTCGGCCCTTTTCGAGACGGTGTCGGCATTCGCCACGGTCGGCCTGTCGATGGGGGCGACCACGTCGCTCAATCCGGCGGGCAAGATCGTAATTATCGTACTCATGTTCCTCGGAAGGGTCGGCCTTCTGACGATGGCCTACGTCGTCACCAGCCGGCTCCGTCCGATAACTTACAGATACGCAGATGGAAGAATCATGATAGGATGATGCCGCGCTCCGCGGAGTGAAAGGAAATCGAGATGGCAAAGAAATTCGCCGTACTGGGACTCGGGAGCTTCGGATTCAGCGTCGCGCAGACGCTCTTCGAGGAGGGTCACGACGTCATCGCGCTGGATATCGACAACGATCTTGCCCAGAAGATCAGACCGTTCTGTTCGCAGGCCATAATCGGGGACGCGACCCAGAAGGATATGCTTGCCACTCTCGGCCTCGACGAGATGGATGCCGTCGTTGTCAGCATGGGAGGCAACGCAAGCGCGGCTACCCTCGTCACTCTTTTCGTCAAGGAACTCGGCGCGAAGAGGATCGTGGTGAAGGCCTCGAACAGCGACCACGGCAAGATACTCCGGAAGGTCGGCGCTACACAGGTGATCTTCCCCGAGATGGATATGGCCGTGAAGGTGGCCAGAAACCTCTCGACTCCCGACGTGCTCGACTACTTCCCGATGACGGGAGATTATATAATCGCCGAGATCGCGCCGGTGGAGGATTTCGTGGGAAAGACACTTTCCGAACTGAAGCTGAGGTCGAGCTACAACGTGAATGTTATCGGAATCAAGGAGTTCGTTCCGGAAAACTTCGTTCTTGTGCCCCCGGCGAATTTCACTATCAAGGACAGCGACGTGCTGCTTGTCATCGGCACGCGCGAAGACATAAAAAAGATCAAAGAGCTCAACAAGGATTGATCGCGAGGAGGTCGAGTACGGAAAACACTGTTTGAAAGATCACATTGCTGACTTCAACGTATGATAATGGAGGAGATATGAAAAAACTCATCGCTCTGGCCATCGTACTGGTGGTCACCGCGGCTTCGGTCCCCGCGGAGGCAGGATTCAGTGTCAAGCTCAAGGGCGGATACACCTATATCAGTTACGGGGATTTCAACGACTGGGTCGATAATACGAACAGGGAAATCCCCAGCGGGAACACCACCATTGATAATATCAACTGGCTTCCCGAGGTCACGGCGGAACTCATCTTCCCGATCCTCCCGGCATTCTCCGGCGGGGTCGGCATCGGCTACCTCTCGGGCAAGTCCGACTACAGTGTGAGCCTTGGAGCCGAAAGCTTCAGCTACATCCACAAGGTCAAGGCGATGCCGGTGCTGCTCAACGTCTACTGGGAGCCGCCGCTCGTGTCGATCAATCCATTCGTCTACGGCGGCGTCGGGTTCTACAGGACGAGCCTCGAGTTTGATTACTGGCTTACATCGGGAGGGGACAGGGAGGGCTACAACTCCGAGATGGATAAGTGGGGATTCGGTCTCCAGGCCGGCGGAGGAATAAGAATAGCTCTGATGCCCACGATGAGCTTCGATGTCGGCGTCCAGGGACGCTGGGCCGATATCAGCGGTATCGAAGGTACGGCCACGAGCAGCGACGGTGAAACGGTGGACGTCTACCTCGCCAGGGGCGAAGACTATTTCGGTCCCGAGGAGAAGGGTGCCGGAGAACCGGAGGCCAGCGTCGACCTGAGCGGATACACGATATTCATCGGACTTACGTTCGGATTCTAGCGCGGACATTATAACGGGCCGGGGGGAGTTTCTCTCCCTCCGGCCGCGAAAAAGGCGGGGTTAATGCTGTCATCTTTCAAGAAGTTCCCCAGGACATTCTGGTCGGCCAATACGATCGAGCTTTTCGAGAGGCTGGCCTACTACGGGATGAACATCATCCTCGTCCTCTACCTGACAAGGAGGGTGGGGTTCAGCATCGAGGCCTCGGCCACGATCACGGGGCTGTTCATATCGGCGCTCTATCTCCTGCCGATACCCACTGGCGCGGTATCCGACAAGATAGGGTTCAAAAACGGGCTCTTCATAGCCTTCTCGGTCCTCGCCGTGGGGTACGGCCTGCTCGGTATTTTTCCTTCGAAGTCGATGGTCATATTCTCGCTCGTCCTGATCGCCATCGGAGGCTCGTTCGTCAAGCCGGTGATTTCGGGAACGGTGAAGAAGGCCTCCCCGGACGATCTCTCCAAGCTCGGCTTTTCGATATTCTACATGATCGTCAATGTCGGGGGATTCACCGGCAAGATCGTCGCCAAGCTCCTTCGCCAGAACCTCGGTGGCTGGCTTTCGAAGTCGGATTTTGAGGGAGTGAAGAACTGGGTCGCCGCCAACGTGCCGCCCTTCGAGATGACCGAGGGGCTCGCCGCCAGAGCGGCCGAGCAGACACCGCCGATGACTCCCGAAGCTTTTATCGATATGCTGAAGTGGCAGGGATTCGGGATGCAGGCCATCTGCGTATTCTCCATGCTGATGGCGCTTGTGGCACTGTTGTTCGTCGCCTTCACGTT
>DAOVNN010000307.1 GCA_030630165.1 Candidatus Krumholzibacteriota bacterium | reverse complement strand
GGAGAGGTCATACACGACTTCGCGTTCGCGTTGATGGTCGGTATCATCGTGGGAACGTACTCTTCGATATTCGTCGCCAGCCCGGTCCTCGTCGAGTGGCAGAACAGGATTGCGGGACGCAGCAAGAAGAAGGCGTAAGAGCCGGATAGATAAGACTTCGGAAGGAGCAGGATTTGGTATCGGTGCTGCAGCACACGGGACTGGTCCTGCTCTATCTTTTAGTACTCCTTACAGACATCCTCATCTTCGCGGGGTTGCCGGGCGGCTGGATAGGCCTGGGAATCATCTTTATCTATGACCTGGCCAGCAAGTTCGCCGTCGTCGGGTGGCAGTGGTGGATAGTCCTGGTCGTTCTTCTTGTGGTCGGGGAGATTATCGAAGCTTTTCTCGGGACTGTTGTGGTCCTGAAGAAGGGCGCGTCGAAGTGGGGGGCAGTCGGGGCCTTTGCCGGGGGTATCATCGGGGCTATCTTGGGGACATCCGTGCTGCCAGTGATCGGGAGCGTGATCTTCGGGCTGCTCGGGGCGTTTGCCGGGGCGGTCCTGGCCGAGTACATTCAGTACGAGCGGATGGATGATGCGCTGAAGACGGGGTTCTGGGCCTTTGTCGGTAAGCTCTGGGCCTACATGGCCAAGTACGCGATCGCGATGGCGGTGCTGATTATATTTATTGTACGGTCGTGGCCCTGATCATTCTGATTCATCAAGGATTTCCCGGACAGCACGGCCGAGCTCCGCTCCGACAAGAGGCTTCATGATCAGCCTGCGGATGCCGACCGCATGGGCTTTCTCCGAATTCACAGTCGGGCTGTATCCTGTAGAGAGGATGATCGGAATGTCGGGCCTGATCTTGAGGATCTCGGCAGCGAGGTCAGATCCGGTCATATGCGGCATGGCCTGATCCGTGATAACGAGATCAAACTTCCCGGGATCAAGACGGATCGACTCGAGAGCCTCTTTGCTGTCCATCCTGGTAACGACACTGTATCCAAGGCGCTCAAGCGTTCTCTTGCCTGTTTTTATTACTGCGGTCTCGTTGTCGACGAAGAGAATGGTTTCCCTTCCTTCCGCGACAGGGGCATTACCTGCGGCCGGGATATCAAGAACGTTCCGAACTACGGGAAGGGTAATAATGAAAGTCGATCCCGCACCGACCTTGCTCTGAACGTTAATGCTGCCGCCATGACTTTTTACTATCCCCTGGACAACGGACAGGCCCAATCCAGTCCCCAGCTCCTGGGTCCTGGTGGTGAAGAAAGGATCAAAGATCCGTTTTAATGTCTTCTTGCTCATGCCTGTCCCCGAGTCCCTGACGGAAAGCCTTACATAGGAACCGGCAGGTAGTCCTTCGAATTCGTCTTTGAGTTCTTCGCCGAGTTCAACATCGGCCAGTGAGATCTCCAGAATGCCGCCTTCCGGCATTGCATGTTCCGCATTCGTGCAGAGATTCATCAGTATCTGGTGCATCTGTGTCGGATCGGCGTTGACCGTTTTTATGGCCGGCTCGATATGTCTTCGTATCTCTATCGTGGATGGCAGGGTGCGGCCCATCAACTCGAGGACCTCCTCGACGACAAGAGCCATGTTGACCGGTTTCAGCTCGATCTCGCCTTTACGGCTGAATGTAAGGATCTGCTTCACCAGCTGCCTGGCTCTTATCCCCGCATCCAGTACATGGCTGAGGTCCTTGCGTGTCTGGCTGTCCGTCGGCAGTTCTGATCGCACGATCTCGGTAAATCCCAGGATCGGTACGAGGAGGTTGTTGAAATCATGCGCCACGCCGCCTGCCATCGTCCCTATTGCCTCCATTTTGTGGGATTGCCGAAGCTGCTCCTCAAGCCTTTTACGCTCGCTGATATCGCGGGCGATCGCAAGAAAGATGCGTTTCCCGCCGCTATGGTACGTACTTCCGGTGATTTCCCTCGGTAGAATCGTTCCGTCTTTCCTGCATTGATCGACCTCGAATAAATCTTCCTTCGCTTTTCCATTCCGTACTCTCTTGAAGGCTTCGACCCCCGCGGAACCGGCGTCGATATCGCTGCTGCCCAGTTTCAGCAATTCCTCTTTGCTGTAACCAAGCGATTTGCAGGCTGCCTGGTTCACATCGATGAATCTTCCCGATTCATCACTTAAAAAGATCGCGTCCTTGGCGGCTTCAAAGAGGACGCGATACTTTTCTTCTGATTCCTCTAATATCTTGCCCGCAATCTTCCGATCGGTGATGTCGCGCCCGAAACTCACTGTGCCGGTGACCTTGCCATCTTTAATTATAGGAGCGGTATTGACCGAAAGGGTGATGATGTCGCCAGAGGCTTTCTTCACCCGGACTTCATAGTGTTGAGGCTCCCCGTCGAGGGATCTATAAAAGGCATCCGTAACATGAGGCAGGTCCTCCTCCTCGATCATCGGCGCAAATGACCTGCCGGACCATTCTTCAAGCTTGTGGCCGCTGATCTCCTCGGCTCGCCTGTTGAAGAAGACGAAATCCCCCTTCGTGTCCAGTGTCCAGATCATATCGTTCGATTGTTCGATCATGGTCCGGTACAGTTCCTCGCTTGTCCGCACGGCATCGTATGCAACGATCCGCTCGGTGATATCCTGTCCCTGGGCGATAGTCGCAACCAGGACATCACCTTTATCATCATGGATGTTTGCAGAATTCCAGATCACCGTGCGTGTTTCCCCGCCCTTGCATTGAATGGTGATCTCCACCGATTTCCAGAATTCGCCGCTCAGGGCCCGGTCTGTTTTTTTCAGGGATTCATCGAGATTTGATCGGGGAAACAGGATATCAAGCCGCTTGCCAATTACTTCGTCGGCCGAATACCCGGTGAGGTTTTCGAAGGCACGATTGAAATGCGTGATCCTCGATGCCGGGTCCCATATCATGATCGGCGAATTGGCGAATTCCATGAGGTTATCCAGGTAGTCACACATCACATACAGCTCTTTCTCCGAGCGTAATGTCTGTTCCCTGAGAATAACCACCGCGACGCCTGCTGCGATGAACATCACGAACCGGAACAAGATCAGAACGGGGGCGGTATCAAGGCCCGAAAGAAGATTAAAGGCTATGTATGATGTCGCCAGAAACAGCGCCACCCAGAGGCCTCGTTTGAACCACCAGAAACAGGCCAGGACAATAGGGATGTAGAAGATGTGAGAGAAAAGAAACCCGCTGTGCAGCACGAAGTGCGAATAATAGTTCACAGCTTCGCAGACGAGGATCAGGATTATCATGAGGGATAAATTTTGATACTTTTTATTCAAGAACATCACGTATCCAGCATATCATAATAATTCCAACCAGGCACTCCGGAAATGATCCTGCAGCATCTTTTCTGCAATTCGGCTGCTATTGACGATATAGCCATGGTGTGGTATAAATAGTACCACACCATGGCTGGAGAGGAGGTGAGACATGTTCGGAGAGCTGGTGAAAGGGCGTCGGGCAGAGCTCGGAATGACCCTCAGGGAGTTCTGCAGGAGGCTGGGGGAGGACCCGAGCAACTGGAGCAAGGTCGAGAGGGGAATCCTGAGACCGCCGCTACGGAGAGAGAAATTACAGC
>DAOVNN010000279.1 GCA_030630165.1 Candidatus Krumholzibacteriota bacterium | reverse complement strand
TGCGCTGGTAGTTCCCAAAGGCCGGAAAATGATCAAAAAGGCTGCCATAACGGTCCTTGTGGTCTTGTCTGCCATAGCGGGCTGTGCGACATATACCGCCCGGATGACCGAAACGGGCATCTATTACTACGATGGCGAGTATGACCGCGCGAGAGATGAGCTCGATGAGCTCGTCCTCTCTTCGTCCAATGAGGACATATATCTCTACCTGCTCGAGAGGGGCAAGGTGCGCCTCGCCTCCGGGATGTACGATTCGGCCATCGTCGACATGCAGGCCGCTGAGCAGCGGTTCGACGAGATCGAGGGGACCACTTCGATCGGGGAAGCTTTTGGCACTGCTCTCGTCAGTGATGGGAGCAGGGAATACCAGCCGGTAGCCCACGAGAAGATCCTGCTGAACACCTACCTTCTGCTCTCTTATCTTGGTGCCGGCGAACGCGACGGTGCATATGTCGAAAGAAATCGTGTGATAAGGCGCCTCTCGGAATATATCGGCAGTGTCGAATCTGTAGATGATCCGCCGCTCGACGTGCCGTTCGCGAGATATATCGCTGCCGTCATGTACGAGAACGAAGGGAAGCTCGACGACGCGAGAATAGAATACGACCGCGTCGAGGATCTCTATCCTGAGGCTGTGCCGTGGTCACCCAACTCCCACCTGACCGAGATCGTCGTCCTGACCGAGATGGGGAGAGCGCCGGTGATGATTTCGCGCGAGATCAGGGGATATTTCGAGAAGGTGAACGGTCGGACATTCGGATACTTCGCCCTGCCGGGCGGTGTGGGCCAGCAGGTCTACCCTGTGTCGTCGGCCCTGATAGGCAATGATACCGGATTCGGGACCATTTTTACATTCGCGTTCCCCGAGTACGTCCGGATTCCCAGGGGGGCCGTTCTCGCCTATCCAGTCGTTGACGGGGTAGAGGCTGGGATGGCCGTTACACTCGACGACTTCGAAGAGACGGCAATGGAGGCGTTCAGAAGAAACCTCGCATCGATCCTTATCAGATCCGCTGTACGGACCTACCTGCAGCTCCTCATCCAGAATGAACTCGATGGTGATGTGGGAAGGATCGCCGCTGTGGTGTCGAAGTTCTTTTCCGTCACCGAGAGGGCAGACACAAGGTCGTGGCAGACCCTTCCCTCGGAGATCAGCGTGTTCAGGATGGAAGTCGAGCCGGGATCGCACGAGGTGTTGATGAGATACTACGATGCGGGCGGCACGCTTGTAGGTGAATCCGGTACGCGGGAGGTATGGGTGGAGAAAGGGAAGCGACAGATCGCCTGGATGCCTGGTCCGCCGTAGGCCGTCACATCTTCTCGAGGGCCGTTTTCGATGATTCCGCGTACACCCCTCCTATGGTCGCGGTCCTCTCCAGCCACATCTTCGCATCTACCTTGTTCTTCTGTGACAGATGCATCAGGCTCAGGTACCACGCATACGTCTCGTTCTGAGGGTCGGCCTCGGCAGCGATTGTGACGTAGAGGATTCCCTTGAGGGGAAATCCTCTGTAGAAATCGGACAGGCCGAGGACCAGGTCGAGGTTGCGCGGCATGCTGTCGAAGCTTCCTTCACTTATGCCGGAATGTATGAAGAACCGCGCCCTGGTGAGAAGGCGCGAAGCTTCATCGTAATCCTTCTTTTCGAATGCCTCGTTCGCGCCGGCGATGACGGTGTCGATCTCGGCGAACCCGATGTACGGTATCCCGGCCGAAACGGGTGGTCTGACCTCGCCGCCGCTGCCTCTTTTGTCATCCCCTCCGAATATCAGGAGGACGGCTATGATTGCCAGCGCTGCCAGTGGAACGATCCAGGTCAGTGCCCGGAACGCCGGATGGTACTGTCTCTTCACGTTGTTGTCAGTCATCTTATACCTTGCTAACGGTTATCCTCTCTGGTACTTTTCGCCTGACCGAGTCTGGCCGAAAAATGGCGGCCAGTCAATGCTGTTGTGCGTCATTTTCGCTGTTTTTGCCCGAATGGGCGAACGGCGGGCTCGCCGGCGGTGTATCAACGATATGAAGATAGTATGCACAAACAGGAAGGCGAGGCGGGATTACGAGATTCTCGAGACGATGGAGGCCGGCATGGTCCTCCGGGGGACCGAGGTGAAGAGTCTGCGCAAGGGCGGGGCGCACCTGAAGGACGCCTATGCCTCCGTCGAACGCGAGGAGCTCTTCCTGTACAATGCGCACATCGCCCCTTACGAGATGGGGAACAGGTATAACCATGAGCCTCTGAGGACACGGAAGCTCCTCATGCACGCGAGGGAGATAAGGCGGCTCCTCGGGAAGATCAAGGAGAAGGGGCTCACCCTCATCCCGCTGAAGATGTATTTCAACGATGCCGGGAAGGTCAAGGTGGAGCTGGGGCTGGGGAAGGGCCGGCGCGCGTATGACAAGAGGCGCGCGATCGCGGACCGCGACGCGGAAAGAGAGATGCAGAGGGCACTGAAGGACGAAAAGCACAAGTAGGGAATATGAAGAGACAGATAAGGATAATATCGGCATTCCTGATGCTCGCGGCGATTCTGGCGGTTGCCGCCCGGGCGAACGATCCGGAAAAGGTCGATCCAGACCGCACACTCGGCGTGGTCTACGGCGACGAACGTATGACCGAAGACGTACCCCTCTATCGGCTCGCGAAGCCGAGTGAGGAGCTTTTCATCTCGGCCTACGATCTCGCGAGGATATTCAGGGCGACGCGGTACTGGAACGCCGGAGCGAGGAAACTCGTACTGCGTGTCGAGAGTCATTCGTTCATGTTTACGATCGATACCAGGGTGGTTGTCGTCGATGACGAGCCCGTCCTGATGAGGATACCAGTCTCGTATGCCAATGGCTCCGTGATGATCCCGCTCGAGTTCGTCTCCAGCATCCTTGCCCCGATGACGCTCGAGGAAATCGAACTCGATGACGAGAGACTCGTGATGACGATCGGATCGCCGCGCTACAATATAACGGCGGTCGATTTCGAACAGGGCGGGGAGGGCACAAGGGCCGTCCTGACCCTGACCGAGGAGCTTCTCTACCATGTCGACAGCGAGACACCCGGCCTTTTGAGGCTGAAGGTATACGGCGGTCGGCTCAACACGCTTAAGATAAACGCGACCGAGGGCCTCGGTCTCTTCAACCGCGTCAGGGCCGAGCAGACCGAACACGATTCGTATCTCTTCTTCGACGTCGAGAAGACGGCGGAGTCCTTCCGCGTCGAGTTCAGCGGCCCATCGGGGGAAAATTCCAGACAGCTCGTGATCCACCTCGAACAGGGTGATCTCCCCGAGATACCGGACGTGGATTTTGCCGGCCGCAGGATGACCGAGATCCTCGACGACTCCCGCAGGACGTACAGGCGCGAGATCGTAAGGGTGGCCATCGACGCGGGGCACGGAGGCATCGACAAGGGAAAGGTCGGCCCCACGGGACTGACAGAGAAGGAAGTGAACCTCGACATCGCCATGAAGCTTCGCGACCTTCTCGTGAGCGACTACGGCATGGAAGTGATCATGACTAGGACGGATGATGTCCTCGTGCCCCTGATGAGAAGGGCCGAGATCGCCAATTCAGGGGGCGCCGACATATTCGTCAGTCTCCATTGCAACGGCTGGTTCCATCCCGACGCGGGCGGCTACGAGACCTTCTTTCTCTCGCAGGCGAAGACCGAGGAGGCGACCAGGCTGGCGATGGAGGAGAACGCTTCGGTGCAGTTCGAGGGAGCGGGCGTGAGCCCCGAAGAGCTCGACGACCTCGGGTTCATGCTGTGGGACATGGTTCAGAACGAATTCGTCACAGAGAGCAGCGAGCTCGCTGAGCTCATACAGAGGGAGCTCGGGGACGTTATCGATATACGCAACAGGGGCGTCAAGCAGGCAGGCCTGATCGTCCTGAAGGGATGCAGGATGCCGGCCGTGCTCGTCGAGGCGGCTTTCCTTTCCAACCACCACGAGGAGAGGCTGCTGGCAGACAAGAGGTTCCGCGAAGATGTAGCCCGCGGGATCGCCGAAGCTATACAGAG
>DAOVNN010000366.1 GCA_030630165.1 Candidatus Krumholzibacteriota bacterium | reverse complement strand
GCAGGAAAAGAGATGTAACCGGCGAACGGCTCGATCGAAAGGAACGACTTATGACCAGATCGATAGCGGTAATCATCATGGCGGCGCTGCTGTGCGCGGCGCCCTGCGCTGCCCGGAAAGCAGCGGAACCCGCACTTGAAGAGCTACGGAAGTTCGACGAGAACATGGGGCACAGGCTTGATGTCCTCGAAAAGAAGATCGACGACCTGCTCTGGTTCGAGAGAGTCGACGACGTTGCCTCTATTGACAAGGTCTACATCACGGGGCCGCCGCTGCGCGAGGAAAAGAATCCGACAGCACAGGGAGCGGGCAACCCTGTCAAGTTCTGGGCATACGTCTTCGTTCCGCGAGATACCGATATGTCGAAGAAATATCCTCTTATCGTCTTCCCGCACGGCGGCGTTCACGCCAGCTTTGTCACCTATTACACTCATATCATCCGGGAGCTGATGGCCCAGGGATATATCGTAGTGGCTCCCGAATACAGGGGAAGCACCGGATACGGAAAATCACATTACGAGAAGATCGACTACGGCGGCCTCGAGACAGAGGACGTCTGGTCGAGCAGAAACTTCATGATTGATAACTATCGATTCGTCGACCGGAAGAGAGTCGGGATAATCGGCTGGAGTCACGGCGGCCTGATAGCGCTCCATAACATATTCAATCACCCTGACGACTATGTCGTAGCGTTTGCCGGCGTCCCGGTGAGCGACCTGATAGCCCGGATGGGTTACAAGAAGCAGGATTACAGAGACCTCTACTCTGTCGATTACCATATCGGCAAGACCGCGTACGAGGATGTCGAGGAGTACAGGCGCCGCTCTCCGGCGTGGCAGGCCCACAAGCTGAGCACCCCCCTGCTGATACATACAAATACGACCGACGCCGACGTGAACGTCTTCGAGGTCGAGCACCTGATCAAGTCGCTGAAGGCCGAGGGGAAGAAGTTCGAGTACGAGATATACGATGCCGTGCCAGGGGGACATTCCTTCGACCGTATGGACACGAAGGAAGCGAGGGAGATCAGGCTGAAGATATGGAAGTTCCTCGCCAGGCACCTCGATCCGCCGGTACAGTTCGAAACTGTCGATGAAATCAACAGGGCCTCCTATGAGAAGCCCGGGGAGTAACACATGAACTCCGGTAACGAAATCGTCTTCCTCAACGGTAGTTTTCTACGGCGGGAAGAAGCCGCTGTCCCGGCGCTGGACCGCGGCTTCATGTTCGCCGACGGCGTCTACGAGGTGCTCAGGTCATACCGCGGATCGCTTTTCGAACAGGCTGCCCATATCGAGCGGCTTCGCCGAAGCCTGCGTGAGATCCGGATCGGACAGGGGGCAGCGGATGGGATCGAAGAGATAATTCCCGGACTGCTCGAACGAAACGGCCTCGCCGAATCGGAAGCGCTTGTTTACATCCAGATCACAAGGGGCGCCGCGCCGCGCACGCACCAGTTCCCCGTGCCGGAGACAACCCCGACCGTCTATGCCCATGCCGTTCCCTTCGACCCGCCCTTCGAGCAGCGCGACAGGGGCATTCCAGTAATACTCGTCCCCGACACAAGATGGAAAAGGTGCGACATCAAGTCTATCGCCCTTCTGCCCAATATCCTGGCAAGGCAGATGGCCGAGGACGCAGGCGCCGGTGAGTCAATATTCATCAGGGACGGTATGGTGACGGAAGGTTCGTCTTCGACATTCTGCGCGGTATTCAGCGGTACTGTCGTAACACATCCCGAATCTAACGTTGTACTCTCCGGTATAACAAAGAGGGTCGTCTTCGATCTCTGCACCAGGACCGGGATACCCGTGGCGGAGAGGCCGTTCAGGGAGGATGAACTCACACGTGCGGCGGAGATGATGCTGCTTAGCACTACCAGGGAGGTCATGCCGATCATATCGGTCGACGGCATGGAAGTGGGAGACGGCACCCCGGGTCAGCTGACGAGGAAGATCCAGGCGGCATTCTCCGAGGTCATCCGCTCAGTCTGACGGCGATCGCCCGCTGCACGTCGCCGGCAAGGCGACAGAATTTCTCGTATGTATCCGTTTGATCGGCGTGGAACAGGTGAGTATCGCAGTTGCAGTCCGAGCAGCCGAATCCCTCTGCGCCCTTCTCCACTCCATCGATATGGGAAAGCAGCGCCGCCCAGTTACACTCGAGACTATCGTCTGAAAATGCATACCATACTTCTACAGGAGTTCCGGCAAACCGCAGGTAATCGATATGCCATCTCGGCCGCTCGGCAAACCTCGTATGATGCGCGACTCTTCCGGCCAGTCCCCCCGACCCCAGCGCACTTCCGATGTAGAACCAGAATCCCGGGGGAAAGGTCAGTTCGCCGAGGGCGCCGACTTCTATGACACATTCCCAGTGAAGCTTGAGGACGAGTATATATGTGCCTCGTGACGCGGGCAGATCGAACCCTATCGACGGACCGCTTCCGGAATGACGGGCGTTCATCTATCCTCCAGGGTGTCCCTTATCTTATCGGCGAGCTCTCTGACTGTAAACGGCTTCTGGAGGAACTTGACGCCTTCATCGGCGAATCCCTTGTGAATGATCACGTTGTCTGTATAGCCAGACATGAAGAGGACCTTCACCTCCGGGCAGTATTCCGTGACCCGGCGGTGCAGTTCCCTGCCGTTCATCCCCGGCATCACGACATCGGTGACGAGGAT
>DAOVNN010000011.1 GCA_030630165.1 Candidatus Krumholzibacteriota bacterium | reverse complement strand
GAAGGCCTGAACCGTCTCATCTTCGCAGCGTATCCCCTCATCGTTTCCGGGGTCATCTCAAACGACGAGAAGGTCATTATATTGTTAAAGAAGTTTTTCGCGCCCTCGGTGATACGTTCCTTCACCGGCCTTCCGAGATGGAATCCCCAGAGCATCGCCTGCCGGCCGCCTATATCGAATCCCGTCCAGCGGTATCCTCTCATCGTCGTCGCGCGCCGCATGGGACCGGCTGCGGTGTCGGCCCAGAAATAAAGCGGCTCCCCCGTCGATCCTCCCGTACTGGAGGGATATCCCTTGCGCAGCGGGTCCTTCGAGATCATCCGTCTCTTCTCGCCGCGGATTATTTCCTTGGTCAGAAACGGTACCCTGGCCAGGTCAGCGGGGCTGTCGAATGTGGAGGGGTCGATGCCCTCGCTCTCGAAGAGGTCCCTGTAATACGGAACGAAGCGTCCGGCCGCATCGAGGAGGACCGTCAATTTTTTCCACTTCAGATCCTCGATCTCCCTCTCGGGAAGGAACTGGTTGTGCTCGAGCTCATCGAGGATATCGAGGACCCTGTCCCTGCGGAATCCTCTATAGACGGGATACACGACATTTCTGACTATCGATTCAGGAAGAAGCGGAAACATAGGCTGGAGCAGCTCCTGGTAAATCCCTCGTTCATCTCGTGCCTGTACGATAGCCGCGCAGAATGTATTTTCGTTTATAGAATCTCATCGTCCAAACCGTATTTTGACCGCCGGCAAAATTTTCGAGTATCGATATGAAGAAACCAGGATCGGTCCTGCGAAAGAGCTTGCCCTTCCATACCCACGGCGACCCGCTGCCTATCCTCCCGATCTCGGACGGGTCCTGCCCGAATGCGTTTCTCTTATCCATGACCTGGTAGTGGGTAGTCGTAGCGAGATAACCAGCCTTCTTCGCCAGTTCGAGGACCTCCGGATTCCTGCCGCCGCCGGGCCAGCAGAGAAAATCGATGCCGTGGCCGAGCCCTTCCGAAAGCAGCCGTTTTGATTCGGTCAGTTCGAACAGGACCCTCTCCAGGTATTCGTCATGCGTTTCCACGCTGTCGACCGAGGGAGGATTCTGCGCCGTAATGCCCTCAAGTTCGCCGCGCCAGCCTTCCCTCGCGAAGAAATTGTCGCCACCGTTCTCTTTTACGTGCGCCGTGAGCCTCTCGGACAGCGCGGGATCGGGGTAGTACCTCGGAGCCTCAAGCGCCTTGGAATGGCGGTAGACCGGTGTTCCGTAGGGGATCTCGTCTTCCCTGCTCCGTGACATGTATTCGTATTTGCTCTCGGGGAATCTGTTCCACGCGAGCCACGGCGGGGGCGTGTATCCGTCAACTCCGATGGGCCTGTGAAAATCTACGATCTCCGGCCCGGTCGGATACCACGTATGTGTCTTCGCGTGGCTCTGTATCTCGATATGCCCTGAAGCTTCCATGAGCCTCATCTCAGCCATCGAGAGAAAACCGCTGACAGGCATTCCGGATTTCCAGGCGCCTCCTTCGGCAGCACTGTCGAGGGTCGGTCTCGGTTCCGAAGATGGGTCGATGAAATCAGCAGTCATCCAGATGACTGCCCTGTGCCCGTACTTCTTCAGTATCGGCCAGGCAAGGACGTAGTTGTCGAGGTACCCGTCATCGAATGTGAGTACTACCGGTTTTTCGGGAAGGGGTTCACCGGAGGAGAGATGGGCTTGCAGCTGCGTGAGTGAGATTGTCGTCCAGCCGTTGTCCATCAGGGCTTTCATCTGTCCTTCGAACACATCGACCGGGGTGAGCAGGTAGTTCCAGATCCAGCCGGGACGGTCGGGTCCGATGCCGTGATACATCACAACGGGAACACCGCGCGACTTTCCCGGATCATCGGCGAGATTGCGGTTCTTACAGACTTCAGGCGCGCCGATCGTCCTCACCTCTCGCCGCGGCAATGAGCCGCGTGTAGATATCCTCTATCTTCCCGGTAACAGCAATCGCGCTGTATTTCTCGTCAATGATCCTCGAAGCATTCTCCCCGAACCGTGTGCCGAGTTCCCTGCTGCCCAGCAACCTTCCGATCGCACCTGCAAGTGTCCTCGGCTCACCGGGTGATACGAGCAAGGCGCTTTCTCCATCTCTTACCGTTTCAGGTATCCCGCCTGCATTCGTCGCGGCTATCGCACACCCCGACGCCATCGCCTCGAGAAGGGAAACGGGCAGTCCTTCTCTCACCGATGAGAGAACGAACACATCGCAGGCCGACAGCAGGTCGGGAATATCCCTTCTCGCGCCGGGCAGCGAGACATTGTCAGAGATCCCGAATCTCCCCACAGCATCCTCTATCTCGCCGCGGCAGGGTCCGTCACCCGCGATCAGGCACCTCACTCCTGGAAACTCGTCCTTCAGAAAGTATATCGCCTCGACAAGTGACGGGTATGCCTTCGCCACGACAAGCCTTCCGACCGTGACGATCAGCGGATCCTCGACATCCCATCCGAATTCGGCCATTACAGCCGCGCGTCCTTTTACCGCCCCGCGAAATGGAGCCGGGTCGACCGAGTTCGGAATAACGGTGATCTTCCCTTCCGGCGTGCCTTCCCGGTTTACACGGATACGGGCTATATCATCGCTGACGCAAATGCGCATATCCGTCGACCTGGAAAGCCATCTCTCCATCATCAGGTAGAGCCGCCCCTTCCAGAGGTGCTTGCCGTGCTCGGTGGTCATAAGTACCGGCACACCGGCCTTTCTGCCGGCGATGCGGCCGAGCGAATCGGCCATCGCGAGATGGGCATGGAGGATATCGAATCTTTCTCTTTTCAGATACCTGACGAGCCTGGGGAATACGAAGGGCAGCTTTCTCCAGCGGAAATCGAGGAAGGTCAACGATTCGACGTTTCTCCTGGCAGCCTCCTCCATCTTTTCGTCGCCCCTGTTGAACAGGCAGAGGTGGGGCTCAAACCTGGACCGGTCGAGATTGGCCAGCAGCCCGAGGACCTGCATCTCGGCGCCGCCGATCTTGAGCTTAGGCAGCATCACACATATTTTTATCTTGCTCATAGACATGACACGATTCCTTATACACCACAAAACGGCTCGCGTCGACACTATCACAGGGGAAAGGGTGATTCCAACATTATCGGATTTTGGCACCCACCTTGCAAAATCCGCTGTGGCACAGTGTAAAACAACCATTTAGCAGTTTTTTGCGCCCGAACCGGCAAGTTTACAGTCAGGAGGCGGTATGTCACAGTTCATGGAAGTCCTCGAGTGGTTCGATGAGACAGGCGAGGAGATCGTTCACAGGATGCCCCCGGAGGGGTCGGCGGAGATAAAGATGGGCGCCCAGCTGATAGTGCGCGACAATCAGTCCAGCGTCTTCTTCAAGGACGGCAAGGGCCTCGACATATTCGGTGCCGGACGCCATACGCTCACGACCAAGAACCTTCCGATCCTCACGAAGGTCCTCGCACTGCCATGGGGATTCAAGTCGCCCTTCAGGGCCGAGGTATATTTCGTAAACATGAAGATGTTCCTCAACCAGAAATGGGGAACGAAGGATCCTGTCGCGTTCAAGGACAGCAAGCTCGGCCTCGTAAGGCTGCGCGCCTTTGGAATCTACACCTTCAAGATCACGGAACCGGCACTCTTCATCAACACAATCGTGGGAACGCAGGGCGTCTACACGAGCGAGATGATAGGTAACTATCTGCGCGACGTCGTCGTCGCGAGGATAAACGACCTCTTCGGCGAGAAACTCGACACGATATTCGAGCTTCCGCAGTACTACGACGAGCTCGCCATCGAGATCAAGGAGAGGCTCGTCAACGACTTCTCCAAGTACGGCATGGAACTGACCGACTTCTTCATCAACTCGATCACCCCGCCGTCCGAGGTCCAGAAAATGATCGATGAGCGCAGCGGGCTCGAAGCGGTCGGCAATCTCGACGAGTTCTTCAAGTTCAAGGCCGCAAAGGCGATGGGTGACGCCGCTTCTTCGAGCGGTGGCAGCGGCGGCGCGGGCGCGGCAGCGGCCGGTGGGATGGGCGTCGGCGTCGGAGCCGGCCTCGGGATGATGATCCCCGGCATGCTCGCCCAGAACATCAGCAGGCCGTCAGCGTCGGCCACAGGCACTATCGAGATGCTCGAATGCCCGAAGTGCCACAACGAGGTCACGCCCGATTCAAGGTTCTGCCATAACTGCGGGACCCAGATGGTCGTGATGAACAGATGTCAGGACTGCGGCATGGAACTGCCCGCAGAGGCCAGGTTCTGCTCGGGCTGCGGAAATGAGATCGGCGTCGATCTGACCTGTCCGCACTGCGACGCGAAACTGACTCCGGGAACGAAGTTCTGTACAAGCTGCGGCGAAAAACTGGAAAAAGAGGACGATGCAGGTTAATTGCCGCCTCTGCGGGGGCGAAAACAGCATACACCCCGGGCAGGAGATGCTCTTCTGCTCTTACTGCGGTTCCGCTCTCGCTGTAGAGGAGGACAGGGGGCCCGAGCGCCTCATACTACCTCACGAAAGGAACGACCGGCACGCAGAGGAAGCGCTCCGGTCGTTTCTCACGGCAAGAAACCTCGCTTCTCCGAAGGATATAAAACTCGATTTCGCCTACATCCCCTACACCATGCTCGAGGACGATCGCGGACGCCTGTTCGGCCAGCCGGGCAGGGGCGTATGGCCCGAGCTGGGCCCCCTCTCATTCCCTCCGGCGGGAGAATACCGTTTCCATGATGAATCTCTCGCTGGCGAAGAGAAAATCTTCCCCCTCGATGAGGATGCCGGGACACTCGCTCAGGCGGCAAGGGTCCTCTTCCTTCCCCTGTACCGGGTGAGGTACAGGGCGGCTGGAAAGAAATACCGCGCACTGATCATGGGCGAGAGCTATTACGTATTCGCCGACGCACTCCCTTCTGAACGTCCGGGCGCGATAAGCGTGCCGAACATCATCGCGGCGGCCGCGATCGCCGTCGCCTATCTCTTTATCGGAAAGCTCGGCCATTCGGCGCCGGCAAGGATACTGGTGATAATGACGGTTGCGCTGGCCGGTTGGGGCGCGTTCACCCTGAAAGCAAGGATTGCGAGCAAGAGTGACTGAGATCCTCGATAACGCCCCGGCGGAAGTCTCCGCACCGATACCGCAGGCACCCGTGTCGGCTGAAACGTTCGGCGTAAGCTGCAGCGCGTGCGGCGGATCTCTCAGGGTACACGAGGGTGAGAGAAGCATCCGTTGTGAATACTGCGGCGCCGCACTGCTGGTCACCCGCCCGAGAGGAGTCCGCGGATATATCCTCGATCCCAGCATCAGCGAAGGCAAGGCGAGGCTCGCCGCGCTCAAGCACCTCTCCGAGAAGACGGGCGGCAGGATCAAGGCGAGACACGCCTCGATAATCGATCTTCGGATGATCAACGTCCCTTTCTGGCGGATGAGCGGAATGATGTCCGGATGGCTCAGCGGTGACGAGGTCATCAGACATGATACAGAGGTCGCCGTCCCCGGTCCGAACGGGACCCGGATGGTCAAACGGACCGAGGAGGAAAGACGCCCCTTCTCCAGGCTGACTTTCAAACGAATCGACTGGTCCACGCCGGCCTGCTCGCTCAGGCACCTCGGCCTCCAGGGGATCTCGCTGAGAACGCAGATGCTGCGGTGGAACGTCTTTGAACACGAAATGAAGGATAAGCTCAACATAGCCCTGCCGATGAAGACCGCCGCACAGGCACGCAGCGACGGTTACAGCTACATGACCACGCTCGCGGCGCCGTCGGGCGCGTTTATCAAGGCGAGCAGGTTCGAACTTTTCGGCAACAGGCTCTCGATCTACTACTATCCCGTTTACATACTGCGGTACCGCCACGCGGACCGCATCTATTCGATAACGATCGACGGCAACAACGGCAGCGTGATACGCGGCGACGTGCCCCGGTGGAGAAAGATATCGACGAGATCGTTCTTTCTCGTCCCGGCATTCACCGCGATCCTTGTCGGCACCTGGTGGCCCCTGCTGCCCATCGCCGCCGGAACGATTTACGTCTACGACACCGTTCAGTCGGGTACTTTCCTGCCGCCGCACCGCTGGATGCAGGACAGGCTCGAACGCTGGTTCGGAGGAAGGTTATGAAGGACGGTCTGCTGACAGTTCAGCGCCTTCAGTGCGGCCACTGCGGAGGCGAACTCCCCGTCATGGGAAAGTACGTCACCTTCCAGTGCGGAACCTGTTTCCGCCGCTGCGTCATCACGGACGACGGCCTCAAACCCCTCAATGTCTACAGGGCCTCGCCTCCCGAAGAGCGTGAAGGCAGGATCGTATATCTGCCCTTCTGGGTCATCACGGCCGACGTAGAGGCGCTGAGAAAGAATGTCGCGGGCGTCATGACCGGCCTGACGAGGGTTTCACAGAAAATCGCCACAACGAAGATCGAAAGGGATACGACCGAACCGGACTGGGTCACGGAGCTGGGGATGAACATGATGGGAGTAAGTTCGGCCGACGCGCATCAGCCGGCGACCATCGATTCATCGCACCTCACGGATCGACTGCCCTCACGCGCCGAACTCGAGCACATACTCGGCCGTATGGAGTCCGCCGGCCGCTGGCACATATATGTCCCCGCCTTCTGGACCACCAACACGAGGGCCTACCTGAAGATCGGACAGCTGATGACCAGGAAACAGCCGGCATTCCATGCGGAGCGATTCGACGATCCCGAGAAACAGATCATGTGCGCTCTGGGTCCACAGGACGCCACCCGCCTCGTTGATTATATTTTCTTCGCGACACTTCCCGAGTCTATCCAGACCTGCTCGAGCTTCATGAATGGCATCCATCTCGAGGTCGGCAGCCCCGTTCTGATCGAATTCCCCTTCCTTGAGACTCCCGGTTCGCTGGAGAGCCTCGTCGGCGGATTCCACATCCAGCCACAGATGGTAGGGACCAAGCCGTCCGCATAGGATCCCGTCGGTTCGTGATCCAGTCGAAATAGTGATGATTTCCGTACTCCCGGCGCCGGGAGTGATTTCTTCGATCCTTTCCCTGCTTGCCAGCACCTGACCGATGCGGTAGATTGCCACCGATGAACGACAATATTCGTATAACGGCACTGGTAATGGTTATTACCGCAGCAGCGGTTATAGCGGCTGTTATGGCGATACCTGCGGCATCCACCGCGCTGCCGGCTGCGGCGCCGCCGGCCTCCATAGAGGATTCCACGACCGTGCCTCAGGCAGTCATGCACACGGCAATAACGACAGATACTGAATCTGAAAAGCCTTTCGTGGCGCCACCGGCCCCCGACGAGGGCTCCCTCGAGGTCAGGGTCTTCAGGCTCCTCAACTCGAAGGCCGCCACCCCTGTTCTCGACGTCATCATGCCCCTCGTCACCGATTTCAGGCGCAACCGGATCGTGCTGTTCGTAGTATGGGCGATGCTGGTCCTCTTTGGCGGAAACCGGGGCAGGTGGGCAGCGCTGATGCTGATCCCGCTCGTCGCGGCGACCGATCAGCTCTCAGCCTCGGTCATCAAGCCCCTCGTCGGCAGGTCGCGGCCCTGCGAGGTGCTCGGCAGCGTACACATGTGGTACGGGCCCGAGGGATGGATCACGACCCCTGCCGAGGTCATAAGAAGCTACAAGTCCTCGTTCTCGTTCCCTTCGAGCCATGCGACGAACATCACAGGAGCGATGCTCTTTCTTGGCCTCACCTTCCGCAAGGTACTCTGGCCGATGTTGTTCACGGCTGTGCTCGTCTCCTGGTCGAGGGTGTATATCGGCGTCCACTGGACCTCGGATGTCATCGTCGGAATGGCCCTGGGGGCGCTCCTGGGATGGCTCGCCTGGATCGCGTTCAAAAGGATCTACAGCAGCCTGGACCGTACGGGCTCAGGCGGCGGCTCAGATGACCAGGACGGGACAGATGGCCTTCTGGATGACCCGGGAAGAAGTGGACCCGAATAGAAAATCTCCGACCCCGTGTGATCCCGCCGATCCCATGATAATAAGATCGACCTTCTCGTCCTCCGCGGTCTCGCGTATCCGTTCGACCGCCCTGCCCTCCTTGACGATATACTTCACATTGAAGTCCTCGAGGGCCTTGCCGAGCTCCTTTTTCATCTTCTCTTCCACCCTGTCGTTGAGCTCGGGATCGAGCTGCAGTATCGACGTTACTCCCGCCGTGTAATAGACAGGCGGGATCTCGACATCGACGGCATGAAGGACGAGGATCTCGGCATCTCCTATTCCGCCGATGGAGCGAAGCATCTCGACCGGCTTGAGAGACTCGTCGGAAAAGTCGTACGGGAAGAGGATCTTCCTGATGTGGACCTCATGCGTATCGGGATCGACGAACTCGTGCTCGGTCTGCTTTACCACCAGGATCGGACATGGAGAGTACCTTATGACATTCTCGGTCACACTGCCGAGCAGAACGTGCTTCAGACCGCTGCGCCCGTGCGTTGACATGCAGACCAGGCCGATGTCGCCCTCCTGCTTGATAAACTCGAGGATGGCGGCATGCGGCGAGATACCCTGAGCAAGGGCCTTGCGAACCTTGACCCCAGAGTCGCCTGCCCGTTCATAGCAGACGCTGAACCGGTCATCAGCGCTCTTCATGGCCCGTTCGCAGTACGTCTGCAGGTATGGAAAGTGATAGTCGGGATCGTTCGGGTCATTATCGTAGATCGTGACGGCATGGAGCATTATCAGCTCGGCATTGTATATCTTCGCCATCTTGATCGCGTACGGCAGCGCATGATTGGAGAGATCTGAAAAATCTGTCGTAAACAGCACTTTTTTGATTTCGGGCATCTCGGGCCTCCGTGGATCATATGACTTGATTTCGTGATGAGCCGTTTGCACTCTCGATGCTATCGGCCTGCAAGCCGCGGTGTCAAGGCGATTCGAGCCGATTTTGCTTCACATCACCGGACCCCGCTATTATCTTCCCCCTGTTCGATGTACCGGCAGGCAGAAGGATGAACGGTCATGTCACTGACGATATTTACCAGAAAAAACCGCAAAGCGATCCTGATACTTGCTATCGCTCTGGTCGCCGGGGCCGCGGTCAGCCGCATCCCGTTCGAGGGGCTGTCCGAGGCGGGCAGGCTGACCTTCGGGATCTTCACCATGGCGGCGATACTCTGGGTCCTCGAGCCGTTCTCTCTTTATGTCACATCGTTCATCATAGTCATACTCGCGGTTATCCTTCTCGGACGCAGCGGAGGGCCACTGGGGCTGACCGGCTCCGGCTACATGATCTTCCTCAACCCGTTCTTCAGCTCGGTCGTGGTACTGCTTCTCGGCGGATTCGTGATGGCACAGGCGGTCAAGCGGTACGGCATCGATACCTGGCTGTCCAGGAAACTGCTGCACAGGGTCGGCAGCAAACCGGGCGCGGTACTGCTTGGAATGATGGTCATGTGCGCGTTCCTCTCGATGTGGATATCAAACACTGCGACAACGGCGCTGATGATGGCCGTGGCCATCCCGGTCGCGAACACCCTCCCCGGCAACGAGCCGTTCAGAAAGGCGATGATCCTCGGCATCCCGTTCGCCTCTAATATCGGCGGCATAGGGACACCTATCGGCTCTCCTCCGAACGCCATCGCCATGGGATTCCTCGAGCAGGCCGGTCATGAGATGACATTTCTCGGCTGGATGACCATCGGGATACCGATCGTCGTCGTCCTGATCCTTGTCTGCTGGCTTGTCCTCTACACATTGTTCCGGCCGAAGATAGACACGATCGAGCTCGATGTGTCCGAAGAGACCGAATCGCTCGATAATCGATCGAAATTCATACTGGTCGTATTCCTGCTCGTCGTGGGCCTCTGGCTCACCTCCTCCCTGCACGGGATACCCTCCTCGATAGTGGCACTGATACCGTTCGTCATCTTCTTCGGGTTGAGGCTTCTCGATGATGACGACCTCAGGGAACTAGGCTGGGGGATCCTCTTTATAGTCGGCGGCGGGATGAGCCTCGGCGTAGCGATGAGAGAGAGCGGGCTGAGCGAATGGATGGTCTCTCAGATAGACTTCGCCGCGATGGGAACACTGGGAATACTCTTCCTCTTCGCGGCAGTCGCGGCGATCATGACGACATTCATATCGAACAGCGCCACGGCGAACCTGCTTCTTCCGATAGTGGTGGGTATCGCGGCGATCTCGCCGGTGTCGAGCGCGCTGGTCGTGGCGATAGTATCATCGGCCGCGATGATACTTCCCGTCAGCACGCCGCCCAACGCGATCGCCTACGGTTCCGGCCACATCGAAGTGCGCGACATGGCAAAATCCGGAACGCTCATCACAGCGCTCTCGCTGGTATTCGTGACACTTGTGATATACTTCCTGTTCTGATAACGGCTGCCGCCATCTGGAAAGGACGCCTGATATGCATATAAACGAGAGGCAAGGCACAGAGAGAGCGCGACTTGAGCGCTGCCCGAAATGCGGAGCCAACGAGACAAAGAACAACGTCTATTTCCGCAGGGGCAAGAAGATCAGGATATACATAGAATGCGCGAAATGCGGCGAGTTCGTCTCCAGATACACGCTGTCCGGTTATACATCCGACAAGTCTTATGAATCCATCCTGGCAAGGATGCGGACGATTCGGCTCAACAGCGGAAAACGTACGCTCGACATGGTCGAAGGATTCGGCAAGGACGTACGGGGCGAATACGAGCACGTGCTCGAGCTGATCAGGACGCAGGAGGACAATCGAAAGATCGAGGAGATCATCGAGGATGATCTCGACGGCAGGACCGATTGACCCGCGCCTGATCAGTATCCGTACTTCAACCCCGCCGTCACCGTTCTCCCCGGCATCAGGTACAGGCCCGCCTGCCCCCCCGGCAGGTCGGTATAGATGGAATATTCCTCGTCGCCGATGTTGTTGAGGCCGGCGAAGACCGACACGCCTCCAGTGACTATCACTTCCCCGTAGATATCGATAACCATATAAGAAGGAATCGGATCCGTTGAATCGTTTCCTGCGTAATAATCGTCGATGTATCTTCCGGACAGCCTGACCTTGTAGCGCTTCGCATGCTGCGAAAGGCCGAAATCGATCTTCGTGCCCGGCCGTCCCTTCGTCCAGCGCCCCGGATCGAGTTTCGTCCACGAGACGTTCCCGCTGAAGCCGCCTCGCCAGTTCCCGTCTAGGGAGACCTCCATCCCGTCGAAGACGAAATCACCCGTGTTGGCGAATCTCATCATCGGGGGCGGAGAGGGATTGTCGGCGAGCTCGATCATATTCTCTCCATCCATCCTGTAGACCGAGATATCCATCTCGAGACCTCCAGGGATCTTCTGGCGCAGTCCCATCTCGTAGTTCCACACCCTTTCCGCTTCGAGGTCCTCGTTCGAAGGGGGAAACATGTACAACTCGTTGATCTGGGGTGACCTGAAACCGTGGGCGGCTACGGCTCTCAAGCTCGTCCTGTCAAACAGCCGCCAGACCAGACCGAAAGAAGGGCTCACTTCCTCTCCGGCAACGCCGTCATAGTTGTATCTGGCTCCCGCCGTCAGTGTGAGCCTCTCCCTGTGGGAATACTCCGTCTCGAGATAGACCCCGGCCTCCCATTTGTCCCATTCCGCATCCGGCTTGTCAGGCAGTCTGCCCCGCTGGAACCTGTAATCGCCACCGCCCGAGATCTCCAACCCCTCTATCGGTTCGGATCTCCCGTACAGGATGAATCCGTCGGTGGCGTCCTTCGAGTGCCATCCGTCGGAGAACCTGTGCTCGCCGAAATTGCGGTAATACCTCGCTCTGTAATGATACGCATCGCCCTCGCCTTTGAGACCCAGGTCGAAGCTGCCGCGCTTGTAGTCGTTCCACGTGTCGGAGACCATCGATGGATCGTCGGTGGACCTGAGCGGCTCCTCTTTGTACCCGTCGAAATACTTCGCCCATACAGACAGCAGCAGTGACCCGGGGATCAGCGTCTCTCCCCTGGCTGTAATATCTGTGCCCCTGTAGGCGGAATTATCCACGTGGCCCGCCGACTCCCTGTAATCACCGCTGACCGAGCCGGCCAGCCCTCCCTTTCTGCCCGCAATACGGCCACTGGAAAGGTAGGTCTCGTAAGTCCCGCCCGCCGCCCGCAGATCGATCTCGAGAGAATTCTTAACGCTGCGGGGGATGATGTTCATCACACCTCCCATCGCGCCCGATCCGTACAGGGTGGAAGATGCCCCCTTGACCACTTCCACCTTTTCGACATCGTGCAGGGGGAAAGAATGAGTCACCGTGCAGTCAAAGAGGCCCATCCTTTCCGGCCGGCCCTCCATGAGAACGAGCGACTGTCTCCCTCTCGAGCCGAGCCCGCGGATGCTCACGTCGCTTCGCCCGAAATCCCCTGTCCGCATGATAAAGACACCCGGGAGCGCGCCGGCCAGATCTGTCGAAGAGTTCTTCAGCGAAACGTCGATCTCCTTCGGTCCGATGAAGGAGACCGAGAGCGCGAGATTCTCGAGAGGAGACGCGATCCTGGTCGCAGTGACGACTATCTCCTCCATCCTGTACTGGGCGAGAGTATCCGGTTTTTCATCTTTTACGTCACCACACAGGCCGGCTCCTGGAACGATGATCATCAGCAGAACGAAAGCAGCAGGAATCTTGCAGAGCATTTGCACCACCTGTGAGTTAAATACAGCTGACAATAAATCGTGTTAATATTATTGAATTCGTGCTACATTGGTCAAGAAAATAGTAGCACGTTTTATAATTTTGTGCTATCAGGGGCCTTTTGCCCTCGAAATCCGAGAATACACGGAGGATAAGATGAAAAGAGTGAGATCTGCCGCTGCCGCCGCGGCGCTCGTGATATCAGCCCTGCTCGCTTACCCCCTGCCGGCCCACTGCCGTGCGACGGACGTCGCTCCCCCGGCAGGAGAGGTCCGCGTTCTGATCGTCGATACCGACATGGGGCTCGACGACGCCAGGGCAATATTCGCACTGCTCGGCTCCCGTGGAATCGAGATAGCCGCCTTCTGCACGGTCGAAGGTTCCGCCTCGTCAGTAAAGGCGGCAGACAATGTAATAGGTCTGATCGAGTCGGCGGGAGCCGCCCCCATAACTGTCTACAGGGGATTTCAGGGAGGTACGAAAGAGCCTCCGCAGTGGAGAGAGCACGCCGAGGGGCTCGGAGGCCATCCATTCCCTCCCCCGCGTACGCTCTCTCACAACCCGCTCGCCGACACCGCTGTGCGGCCGGAAGGCGTATGGCTGGCCCTGGGACCGCTGACCAATCTGGCCGGGCTCGAGCGGCGCGATCCCGGCACCCTGCGGGATGTGGAGGTGTGGATACCCGGATCGCTCGATGGGAAAACGGTCGATGGCTGGAATTTCGGCTACGATCCCGAAGCTGCCAGGCTCGTCATGGAGAAGGCGGGCACGATCTTTCTCGTCGATGTGTCCTGGAAAGGTGATCCGGTCAGACTGCTGCGCGATGTCGAGGGAAACACGCCGGCGGCAAGATGGATCATGGAGACAGTGGGAGGGGATACCGAAACACACGTTTTTCTTTATGACGAGATCGCCTCGGCGGCTGTCGCCGCCCCCGATCTGTTCGAGGTCAGCGGAGAAACATTCGAGCCGATCGCGCGCGCCGATGGCGGATTTTCCCTGAAAGAATCGGACAGCGGCAGGGTCAGGATCGTCAGGCTGAAAAAGGACGCAGTTCTCGAGAGATACCTTCACGGTGCCTGGGAAGCGCCGGGCACAGGGCTCGAAGACCATGCTCACCACGTGCCTTCCGCGGGAGATGCCCTTGCCCTTATCAGGAACTTCCACGGACATCTCGGGCCGTTTGTAGTACTCGGCTACAGGATGGGCAGACTCGCCCTGGACGAGACAGGCTCATCGGGTCACTTCGGCATCAGCGCCGAGGTCCACAGTTTACTCGAACCGCCGCGATCCTGCCTCATCGACGGCGTGCAGCTGGGCAGCGGATGCACCCTGGGAAAGGGAAACATCTCGGTCGAGCTGTTCGACGGACCACCGTTCGCCGTATTCAGGACTGCAGGCAGCGCGACCGTGACCATCAGACTGCTTCCGGGCATCCTCGCGATGGTAAAGAGATCCGTCGACAGCGAAGGAGTCGAACGGGCCGGCATGAAGTTCTGGGAGATAGACGAGAGTGAACTCTTCGAAATCAGCGAGGACCGTTGACCGCCGCGCCTCATTGCATTATCATTCCCGCTTATGAAACGGATTGAGAAAGATAGCGGCCGCACCAGGTTTATCAGTGAGGGCCTTCTCGCAGCGATGGTCATCCTTGTCGCCGCCGCGGTCCGCCTGCTTCACGTGATCTTCACCGCGTACATCAATCCCCTCGCCAACAATCTCATACTCGATTCGCTGGTCTACGATAAATGGGCCAAGGCTATCGTCTGGGGAAGCGAGCTCCCGGCGACCAAACTGATGCAGGCACCTCTTTATCCGTGGTTTCTGTCGCTGATCTACCGCGTCTTCGGGCCGAGTCTTACGGCGGTTCGAAGCGTCCAGGCTCTGCTGGGCGTTTTAACGTGCGCATTCATCACAGTATTCACGAGGAGACTATTCCGGTCCTCGACCGCCGGGATCGTCGCCGGTCTCCTGGCCGCGCTCTACCTTCCCGCGATATTCTACGAGGGAGTGATTCTCCCTGCCACGCTCATACTGTTTTTTAACGCGCTTTTCGTCCTGCTCATGGTCCCCGACACGGGACAGGCCGGAACGGCAAGACTTATGGCAGCCGGCTTCGTTCTCGGCCTGTCAGTTATAGCAAAGCCGGTGGCTCTTCTCCTGCTGCCCTTCGCGATTATCTATATCTGGCTGAGGACAAAGAAATTCAGCGAAAAAGCAACGGTCGGAGTTCATCCTCGCATCGGCAGGAGGCTGCTCAGATTTTCCGCCGCTCTTATGGTCGGCCTTATCTTCGCTATCGCGCCTCTCACGATCCGTAACGCAAAAATGACGGGAAAGTTCGTACCCCTTACTACAGGCGGCGGGATCAACTTTTACATCGGCAGCAATCCGAGAGCGAACGGTTTCTACTCCGTGCCCTTCTACCGCGACATGCCCCTCGGAGGAACACCGGAGGTCCAGCAGGAGAGAATGCGCCTGCTCGCCGAAGCGGCAGAGAAGCGAACACTTTCACCGGGAGAGGTCTCAAAATTCTGGACGAGGGAGACCCTGAGATATATCGCATCCGAACCGGGGAAATCAGCGACATTGACCTTCCGGAAGTTCCTCTATTTCTTCAACAGGTACGAGCGGGCCAGCGTCGAAAGCATATCCTTTCACCAAAAGTTCGGAGGCATGATCTCACTCCCGCTTCCCGGCTACTGGTTTGTCCTCTCATTGGCACTGCTCGGAATATTTCTTATGAGAAAACGGTGGGACAGGCTCATCCTGCTTTACGGCGGAGTGCTTACATACCTCGCTGCCGCGGTCGTCTTCTATGTCCTCGCCCGATACCGCATTCCGATCGTCATATTCCTCATACCCTTTGCCGGGGCGGCCATATCGATGCTTCTGAAGATGATCAGGGACAGAAAACTCTTCGACCTCGTGATCATGGCGATAGCCCTTTTCATGATCTTTTATGCCACCGGCTTGAAGGTGGCGAGAGATACATCTTTCGGAAAGGCCACACGCATGGTGAGACTCGGCAAGGTCTACGCGAGCTCTGGTGATATGGACGAGGCAATCAAGATCTGGAAGGATGCCCTGGAAATGGATCCGGAACATCCCGACGCCGAACGCTGCCTTACAGACTCCGGCATCTCCCTCCCTAAAAGTAATTAATTAATGTGTGTCGGGTTTTGAAGGCACGGCCGGTCCCGTAGAAACCCTCGGTGCCTCCGGGGTTTCCGAGGGACCGGCCGTGTTTTATTATTCAGCCCCGTCACGCCTCAGCCACTGCTCACACCAGTCCAGTATAGACGCATACCAGAACCGCGAGTTGTGCGGCTGCAAGATCCAGTGGTTCTCATCCGGGTATCTGATCATCTTCGATGGGACTCCCAGGCGCTGAAGCGCCGTGAACATCTGCTCTCCCCCTGTGATCGGCACCCGGTAATCGAGTTCACCGTGGATTATCAGGTGTGGAGTCGAGAATTTATTCGCATAACGTATCGGTGAGTAGAGGTCGTTTAGTTCGGGCTTGTCCCACGGCATACCGAAGAACTCCCACTCGGGGAACCACAGTTCCTCGGTCGATCCGTATGAGCTCCACTGGTCCGCCTCGCCGGCATGGGTAACGAGCGCGGCAAACATCTTGTCCTCGTTGTGTCCCTGCAGCCAGTTGCAGACGAACCCGCCGAACGAACCGCCCCACCCGGCGACCTTGCTGCCGTCGACCCAGTCGTAGTTCGCCAGGACGTGGCGCACGCCGCTCCTGATGTCCTCGATCACCTTGCCTCCCCAGTCGCCGTTGATCCCGTCGCAGAACTCCTGGCCGTACCCTGTAGAGCCGCGCGGGTTGCAGAAGAAGACGGCATAGTCGGCGCCCGAGAAAACGGCGTACTCTGTTCTGTAGGCATATCCGAACATCTGTTGCGGACCGCCGTGGATCCGCACGAGCAACGGGTACGTATTACCGGGATCGAAATTCATCGGCTTGACGAGGAAACCGTGGACCTTCGCCCCCTCGGCACCCTCGAACCAGATCTCCTCGGCGTCGGGGAAATGATACTCCGCGTAGAGATCATCGTTGGCGCCGGTCAGCTTCTTCACGCCTCCGCCCTTTGAGTTGCAGCGGAATATCTCGTAGTAGTGGACCATCGGCCTGTAAAGGTATGTAAAGAACTTGTCCTTCGGACCGGGCTGGACGCTGAGATGATATCCGCGCCCGGCGTCACCTTTGCCGCCGATCACCGTCTCGATCCTTCCGCCCCTGGCGGAAACACTGAACAGGTTGATGTCGGCACGGTCCTCGGCGGTAAAGTAGATCTTCTTCCCGTCATGGGACCAGAAAAGTGAACCGACGCTGCGGTCGAAATCAGGCGTCAGCGATACGGGCTCTCCACCTGGGAGCTTGATCACCGTGAGCTCGTATCGGTCCGATTCATATCCCGGCCTGCGGGTCGAGCGGTATGCGATGTACTTGCCATCCGGGGATATGCGAGGATGGCTGTCAGCCGCGGGATTGGAGGTGACCCTCTCAACCTCTCCCCCAACAAGCGAGACCATCCAGATCTCCTCGTTGTATGATACGGCCTGGTCCTCGTCCTGCTTTCCAGCAAAAAAGATCGTCTTCCCGTCGGGACTGAGGTCGAACTCCCTCCCCGCCGAACCGAGCCAGTATGTGAGAGCGTCGAACTTCAGATCCGGCGTGAGGTTGCGGGGTTCACCATCTTCCGCGGCGATATAAAAGAGGTGCTGGACCTTTCCATCCTCGTAGGTGTCCCAGTGCCTGTACATCAGGCTCTTGTGAACCATCGCGGTGACCTTGCACTCCTCCTTTTCTTCATCCTTCTCCTTTACGCAGTCGAAATCCTCGCATCCGAGGTATGTGCGACCGGTGAATATGAAACCCTCGCCGTCATGCGTCCAGATGAAGTCGCCGACACCACCGTATATATCTGTGGCCTGCCTTGCCTCTCCTCCCTGCAGGGGGAGGATGTATATCTGCCTCGAGTCGTCGCGCGAGGAGAGGAACGCGATCTTCTTCCCATCGGGTGACCAGCGGGGATGGTTGTCGCTCTTCGGACTCGTGGTCATCCTGCGCGGTTCACCGCCGTCGGCCGGAATGATCCATATGTCCGAATTTTTCTTGTTCTCCTCGAAGTCAGTGACGCTCACCACGTAGGCGATCCACTTGCCGTCGGGCGAGACCTGGTTGTCGCCTACCCTCTTGAGCTTCCATAGGTCGTCCGGCGTCCAGGGCTTCTTTCCTTCGGCCGCCGCCGGAATCACGATCACCGCCATCAGCACCATCGCGACCAGTAAAACGGATAACTTTCTCATTCCAGCTCCTTTCGACCCGGTTCATCCAGTTGCGGCTTTCTGCCGCGGTCCCGATAGGATATAATCTGCGACGGATTGTGAAAAGACCCAAAATGGAGGAAATTATGCTTTTCGACGACGATCCCAGGGATATCAGGAAGAAGGAATTCATCGAGCGAATGAGACGAAGGAAATCTGGCGAGCTCCTCAGACCCCTCTCGGAGAAGATAGCGGCCTGGGAAAAGGGTGAAATCGACTCGTCGGAGGTATTCAAGGCAGCAGGTTACGCGGGCCGCAAAGGCGACGCGATGATCGCCGATTTCAAGAAACGACCCGATGTGATCCTCGCCGGCATCACTATGGACGAGAACAGGTACATCACATCCCTGGGAGATATCGGCGTCGAGGTCCGCCTCTCCGATATCACTGAGGTCTTTTGCGACGCACTGGTAACACCCGTCGAGCCTGACGGGACGTGTTGCCTCATCAGCGAATGTTACCGAGAAATGGCAGCGTTTTTTGCTTGGAAACGTCCGGGCTTCCTTGAACTTTTATTTCTAGTTCTTCCATTTCCGGCAGCCGAAGCGGTTCGACTCAGCAGTATCGCCAACCGCCTTACGCCCCACTTTCTTCCTCTCCAAGTCCGACATAGATGAGTTCACGGGCCATAG
>DAOVNN010000003.1 GCA_030630165.1 Candidatus Krumholzibacteriota bacterium | reverse complement strand
TCGTCATGACGATCGCCGAGACAGCCGCTCCGATGATGCTGCCGCTGAAGTACCAGTAGAGGAAGAAGATCGGTATGACGAGCGCGATGATCCCGATCAGAGTGATCGAGTAGGGGACATCCTTGTCGATGCGGCTCGTTTCAGCCTCGTCGCTGGCCTTCTTGCCGATCTGGCTGAGGTCCTTGAACGCCCTCGACACGCCGGTACTGAGCGACTTGCGCATATTGAAGAGTGTGTAGAACGCTCCCACGAGCATCGCGCCTACCGCCAGCGGGCGGACCTGCGAGTTCCAGACGGCGCCGGTAGTCTCCATCCAGTCGGTGCCGGGCCCGAAGGTGCCGGCGATGAAGATGAAGAGCGGGGTCATCATCATGTGGCCGAAGACGCCGCCGGCGAATACGATGGCGGCGAGCCTGGGGCCGATGATGTAGCCGACGCCGAGCATCGCTGGCGAGGCCTCGGGCGACTCGATGAAGATACCGCCTGTCGGATTCGATCCGGTCGTGATCGCCCTCAGATCGCTTGTCATCAACTGGAAGTTCTTCACTGTCGGCAGGACCCAGAACTGCTTGACGTAACCCTGGATCAACTGGAGGCCGAAGCTGTTCTTGAGCAGTTCGAGAAGGGCCGCCACGCCGATCATCCCGAATACGTATTTGGCGCCTGTCGCTCCGCCCTGGCCCGCCTTCACGATCTCCGAGCAGGCGACGCTCTCGGGGAAGGGGAGTGACTTGTCGTCGATCAGGACACGCCTGAGAAAGATCACGAAGAACACACCGAGGATACCACCTACCAGCATGAGGAAGGTGCTTTCCCAGTAGTGGATGTTCTCCCAGATCGGGTCGCCGGTCGCCGGGTTCTTGGCGATCAGGAACGCGGGGATCGTGAAGATCGCCCCTGCGACGACCGCCTCGCCGACCGCTGCCGTGGTACGGCAGGTGTTCTCCTCGAGGATCGTTCCCTTGAGCGGTTTGAGCACCGCCATGGCCATCACGGCCGCCGGGAACGTGGCCGCCACCGTCATACCTGCCACGAGGCCGAGGTAGGCATTCGCCGCGCCGAGGATGATCGAGAGTATTGCGCCGAACACGATCGCCGGCAGCGTAAACTCCTTCATCTTTGTTTCGGCGGACACATATGGTTTGAACTCATCGGCCATATAGCCCTCCTTCCCTGATCGAGAAACGGATCAACTCCAGCTAGTCAAATATTTGACACCCGGTTATCCGGATGGAGCATGTTATTCACAGCATTCAGGCAAAGTCAAGGAAATCGTACTGTCGGGAAATTGACAGGAACAGAGAGGTGAGTCGAATGTTGAATCTGGATAATCGCTATTGTTGCAATGGGTTATCAATGTGTTGACGTGCGGGTACAGGTATTGCCATCAACGGGTGTGAGGGATGACGGAACAGAGAGATGGGAGAGAGCCGGTTGAAGAAAGCGATCACGGAATACCTTGGATTGCTCTGCAGCGCGTGCGGCGCATCGGCCGCTCGCCTGCGCTTCTATGCCGGTGAGCCCGGTTCGGGAGAGCCGATTGTCGAGATGCGCGGAAGCATCCCCGCCGTGCAGGGCATGGAGCTCGCGCTGAGGGAGTCGTCCCCTTATGCCGAAGGGTTCGGAGTCTGGCGGATGGACGGGAACGGATACGGGAACGAGTGGAGGCTCAACCGGCGGTTCGACGGGATGTCGGTGTCTCTCGACCTGGAGCTCAACGAGATGACGCCGTCGTTCATCCCGAGGAGACTGTCGGCTGCCGGGGAATTGCTGGGGCTGCTCGAGCAGCTTATCCCCCTGGTGGAGGTCCCCGTTTCCCGTTCCGACGCCTGCGCGGGGGCGGAGACCGGAGGGATCCGCCCCTTCGATCCGCCTATCATCGGGATATCCCCTTCGATCGTCTCTCTTAGGAGCGACATCAGGAAGGTCGCCGCCGGGCAGATACATGTCCTTATATGCGGTGAGAGCGGGACGGGGAAGGAACTCGTCGCGAGGAACATCCATTCGCTCGGTCCGCGGGCGGGTGGACCGTTCGTCGCGGTCAACTGCATGGAGATGCCGGTCGGACTGCTGCAGGGCGAGCTGTTCGGGAGTGTCAGAGGAGCTTATACGGGCGCGGACCGCGACCGGGAGGGGTTGATCGAGGCGGCGGGCGGAGGGACCTTCTTTCTCGACGAGATCGGCGAGCTCCCCGTCCATATACAGACCGCTCTCCTGCGCGTCCTGCAGGAGAAGGAGATCCGCAGGCTCGGCGAGGGCAGAAGCAGGAAAGTCGATGTCCGCTTCGTCTTCGCGACGAACCGTGACCTCGAGGAACTGGTCCGCTCAGGACGTTTCAGGGAGGACCTATACTTCAGGCTGAATGCGGTGAGGCTTCAAATTCAGCCATTGAGGGAGAGGAGTGAGGACATCCCCGTATTGACGGCGCGTTTCCTCGGAGAAACGGCTGCACGGTTGAACGGCTGTTCGATGTCGATTACCGCCGGAGCTCTGTCCAGGCTTGTCGGCTACCCATGGCCGGGGAACGTACGCGAGCTGAGAAACGAGATCGAGAGGGCAGTGACGATGAATCCTGACTCGAGAAGGATGATTTCCGCGATGCTCGAGATCCCGGAGAAGCGGAAGGGGGTCTTTCCCGCAACGGATTCAGGATTCGAGGCGGGAACCATGCCCGAGGCGGTAATAAGGCTCGAGCGGAAGATGATCGAAAGAGCGCTTACCGGTTTCGGCGGGAACAGGACACGTACGGCGAAGGCCCTGGGGATCACCCGGCAGGGCCTTCTCAAGAAGCTCAAAAGAATGAATATCGATCCAAATCAATATCAGGATCGTGGACCTATCTCAGCAGGACTGCCTTCCTCGTGAAGGTGTAGGCTCCCGTGGATGCTGATCGAAGAACTCTCTTCTGTAGGGATTCTTCGCGAAAGGCGATGATTCGGGGATAAAGATCGCTGCGAGTACTGTCAGGATGATAAGAGAGAGGATGATTCTGTGAACGAGACATGACTCGGAGAACATGAATCTCTTCATTGGTGGGGCTCCAGTCTGTTTCCCCCTCCGGTTATTACGCTATAGTGGGCGATGTTTTAGAAATGCAGCCTGAAATAATTATACCAGATTGCAGAACGGGGCGGCAAGAGTCAGCATTCTGATCCTGTCCTCTGCAGTCTGGTATAATTATCCGTCGGACATTTGTCCGCTTATTCTTCGTACAACGACTTGATGCTTCCCCACGTCGAGTTCTCAGTGGGAATGGTCGAATCGTGCGAAAACGCCGTGAAGCACTCGCCGCCGTCGTGAGTTCCGCTGTAGTTCGCGTCGGAATAGGCCCAGGTGTGCAGGCCGTAACATCCATGCCATGAGACGAGGAGTGTCATCGTGTCTGAGTAGTTGTTTCCGTCAGCTGTCGGTGTGGTAACGACCAGATCACCGGCGCTGAAGGTGCTTCCCGTGATCGGCATTCCGTTGACCATGATGTTGGGAACGCAGCCGTCGGGGACGAACTTGTCGAAGACGAGGATGATGTTGACGTAGGTCGTCGGTGTGTTGCTGAATCCGTCGATGATCAGGTCGAAATCGGTATCGAGGAAGACATATCCGTCGTTTCCATCCGTCGACGCTACAAATCCCATCAGACCGGGGGCCTGGTAGATACTGTGATCGATCTCGTTCGAACCAACCTCGAGCAGAACTTCTCCGCCCCTGTCGTACTCTGCGTCGTAATAAGGATTTCCAGGTCCGACAGTGTAGTATTCGGTCACGTCGTAGTGATACATGCATGGACCGGAAGGGTATACTACAAGGCAGGGATCCGCTATTGCGGCGCTTGCGAGCGACAAAACAAAGAGAGCGACGAGAACCCTGAAGCTGTGTTTCATTCTTTTCCCCTTAAGAAGAATTAATTGTGTATACGGCACAGCCGTCATGCCGTTTTATAATGTAGGTATATTATACTATAATTAGATTTAATTTACAATGATTATTGTCATAAATCATTGACATTTCCGGAGGCCCGAAAAGTGGACAGGAAATATGTCTGAAGATGTGCGGCAGGAATATCCAGATCAGGCCCGAATTGACTATATTATAATCACACGGGTTATGGTTGTCCGGTCCGGAGGTGTTCTATATACTCGCGGTCGTATCTTTTCAAGGGAGATCGATTGAACGGCACCGACAGACGGACATTCTTCGCGAGGTGGAGGGAGGAACTCTTCGCGGGGATCCTCGGCGGATTCCTGCTGGCGCTTTCCTTTCCGCCATACCCGACGCGCCTGCTCTCGCTGCTGGCGCTGGTACCTCTTTTCAGGTATTTCCTCGTCGTCTTTCCGTCATATGAGGGAAAGAAGGGACGTCTCAAGAGAGGATTTCTCACCGGGTGGTTTTTCGGGATCACATTCTTCATCGTCCTGCTCTTCTGGATCCCGAACCTCATACCCGCGTCGAGCGTCAGCCTCAGGTGGGTCCTGACGCCGGCACTGCTCCTGCTCGTTATGTACCTCGGGCTCTACACGGGGCTCTCAACACTTGCCCTGGCGGCGCTGCACGGCCGCATCGGCAGAAAGGCGCTGCTTGCCGCTCCGGCCTTCTGGGCCGTCGCGGAATATCTCAGGTCGAACGGAGAGCTCGCCTTTTCGTGGGGAATAATCTCGGGATCGCTCCTCAGATATCCTGTCGCTGTACAGGGTCTTTATGTCGCCGGACCCTTCGGGTTCGGAATGCTGATCGTCACGGCAAACCTGCTTATTGCCGCTGTTCTCTTTGTAAAGGAAAGAGGCATGCGTGTGCAGGTGGCAGTTCTGCTTATCCTGCTTTTCGCTGCCGTGGTGACGGGTGGGCATTTCAGGATAAGACATATCGATGAGGCGATCGCGGCGACCAGGCGGCCAGCCAGGGTCGCGGTCATCCAGCCCAATCTCGATCTGGCCAGGAAATGGAAGCCGGTCTACAGGGATACGATATTCACCGAGATTGCGGAGCTGACCGGCAAGGCGGCGGCGCTCGGGGCCGAACTCGTCATCTTCCCCGAGACGGCCGCACCGGTCTCGATGAGCCACACAAGGAAATACAGGGAGTGGATGAAGAGTATCGCGAGTGATGCGGGCGTCGATGTCTACATCGGGTATGTCAGGCACATCAAGGAAGACGAGAGGTGGCGCTCTTTCAACTCCTCCGGGATGTTCACTTCGGTCGGCGACCTTGTGCAGCAGTACGACAAGATCAACCTCCTGCAGTTCGGGGAGAGAGTGCCTTTCAGCGGCTGGTTCCCCTTTCTCGAGAGGATGGATTTCGGGCAGGCGAATTTCAAGCGGGGAGAGGAGCAGACGATCTTCGAATCGCCCGCCGGAAGGTTCGGTTCGCTCATATGTTTCGAATCGACCTTCTCCGGTTACTCGAGAGACTACGTCAGGCTCGGCGCTGATTTCCTCGTCAACATCACGAACGACGGCTGGTTCGGCGGGGCGAGAGGGCCTCTCCAGCACAGCGAGTCGGCCGTACAGAGAGCTGTCGAGAATGGCGTGACCGTTCTGCGTGCCGCGAATACAGGTATCTCGATGCTGATCGATCCCGCGGGGCGTATTGTCGAGTCGATCGACCTCGACAGGGAAGGCATGCTCCTTGTCCCCGTTTATACATTGCCGGGGCAGACGCCGTACACGAGATACGGGCAGTGGATATTCCTCTGGATGATCGTCCTGAATCTCTGTATTACAGCCGTCCGCACTTACCTCTCATCGCGCGGGAGATGACCCCCGGATAGATCTCTAAATGGAAATAAAAAAAGGAGCGCTCGGATGAGCGCTCCTTCTTACGTTCAGACATATTTCGGTCAGGTCGACCTAATTATGCTTCTTCTTGATTGCACCCCAGGAGCTTTCCTCGGTGGCAGCTGCCTTGTCGATCTTGACCTTCGGCGCGCTGATCGAGAGCATGTCGTCCTCTTCTTCCTCTTCCTCACACTCGAGCTCGTTGTATTCGCAGAGCTCGTCCTTGATCGCCTCGGCGTCATCCTTGAGATTGCCTTCCGGCGAGCTGCCGAGAAGATTAATGCAGAGGAAATCATCGCCGGCCATGATCGAGTCATTGATGTAGTCATCCGAGCCGGTCAGCACGTTAAGCTTGGCGGCAACGAGGTGATGGAACAATATGACCGTCATATCACCCTCGGTGGGCCAGTCGAAGATATCGAGAAGCTCGGCATTGGTGTAGTAGACACAGCCTACGGTCAGGCCTTCAACGGGCCATGCTTCTATGTGGTTCTTCCAGTATCCCGGCGTGTAGGTGCATGTCGGGGGCGGTCCGCATTCACACGGGAAGGACTCTGTGCACGAGTCGGTGTACGTTCCCCACGGTCCGTAGATCGTGAATACGATGGTCATCGTGTAGTCGCCGCAGAGCTCCATGCCCCACTCACCGAAGAAGACGAAATCTGCGTCGTCGCGGTGGATGGAGCCTTCCTGGAAGTGCGAGTACACCACGGTGGCACCCTGGGTGAGCTCGACCGTGAATTCATAGTCCATGTAATCCGGGGTTCCGAATATCAGGCTACCGCCTACCGACCAGCCATAGCAGTCACCCCCGCATTCCGGTAGAGTAGCGAATGCGGTGGAGGAGACCGAAAGGAGAACAAATGCAACCATCAATACCAAAACATTGCGCTTCATGGTTGTCTGCCTTTCAAAAGGGTTTAGGAAAGAGAGCCGATTTAGTTACTTTCATAATACCTACAAAGTATAGCAGAAATTGGAGGATAGGGTCAATACCCTATCCGTAAAAAAATTTAAAACTCCGTATGCAACAACAGGTTGAACAATTCAATAAAAGGGGATATAAAGGTAATCAGGGGTAAAAAAGCCTTTTTTTAAACCTGATACGGGGAACAGGCGGGTAGTGATGATGGACCGGAAAGAACAGAATAACTGGACCGACGGTGGTACTGAGCCTGAAGACTGTCCGAAGCCCGGCACGCATGCGAATTACCACAGGAAGGCCTGGCATTTCACCAGCGGGGCAATCGTGGTGGCCGCTCTTGTCATCTTCGCTCCCTCGAAGATGTGGGCCATCATAATTCTGGCAGCGGGCCTCGCTCTCATGATCGCGATCGACGCCGCCCGCTACTTCAGCCGCAGGGGGAAGCGCCTCTTCTGGCGGCACCTCGGGTTCCTGACCTCTGAGAAGGAGAAGAAGGGGCCGACGACCTCTCTCTTCTACGCCGCCTCGCTGTTGGCTTGTGTCCTGATATTTCCGGTATATGCCGCCATCGGAGGGGTAATCAGTCTCGCGGCCGGCGATCCGATGGCCGCGATAGTGGGGCGCAGGTACGGGAAGCTGAGGATCGGCGGCAAGAGCATAGAGGGTGGGCTGACCAACGCCGTTGTCGCCTTCTGCCTGATATTCATCTTCGTCAGGTCGATCCATGTCGCGGCGGCAGGGGCGCTTGTCGGCGCCATTGTAGAGATGTTCGACATCCCTTACCTCGATGACAACATCACCGTTCCCCTCGCTGCCGGCGGGGCCATGGTCGCTGCCGTATATTTCTTCGGGATGTAACCGCCTGACCGGATCATCAGAACATCGTGCCGATGTCGAATAACCAGCGTCCTTTCGTGTCCATCGGCCAGGCATGGCCGAATTTCAGAAGCCAGCCTTCCTTTATGATGAAGCTCATCGCCAGTCCCGCTCCGCTGTAGAAGAGCTCACTGGAGAGTGTCTCATCGTTGTCCCAGGCGGCGCCCGTATCGACGAAGACGCTCATGTCGACGAGGATCATCGGGTTGCCCAGCTCGGAGAGTTCGCTGAAGTTCAGTGGCACCCGAAGATCGGTCCGTATCAGCGCGCTGTTCTCCCCGTAGAAGATGCCGAATTCGTGTCCCCTGATAGTCGAGGTCCCGCCGAGATGCTCATAGAGGCAGGCGGGGATGCCGGCTTTGTTGATAGCGCTTCTCGCGTTTACCGAGAGTAATGGACGGCCCAGGTCGAGAAATCCTGTTCCATCGATGAGCAGCCTCGTATTGGTGAATGCCGGGTCGTTCTGCAGCAGCCCCCAGCTCTTCACGGCGGCGCTGATCTGAACACCCGACTCGGGGTAGAAGATCCGGTCCAGTCTCGAGAAGTTCAGCCCCGTGCTGACGGTGAACAAGGTGCCGCTCGGCGCGTCGGGAACGCCGCCCTCTCCCTGGTGCTCGAGCATCGGCTCGCCGGCCTGGATCACATCGAGGCCGGGGTCGAGGAAGAATGAGAATCCGTCGGCGAGCCTGAACTTAAACGAGAGATAACCCTCGAACCACTTTATCCTGTCATCGACCATGAGCTGCTGGAAGGAGGGGTAGGGCCAGTGATAGCCACGGTATTCCGCCTTAATTCCGGTGCTCAGCCTTTCCACGCCGAATGCGCGCGGCTTCATCCACCTCGCCTGAAGGATCAGCGCTCCGTGTACCATCGCGGAGAGATAGAGCTGCTCGTTTTTCCCGCGCAGGTTCGTCTCGCTGAATGCGGCGCCGAAGGCGATCTTGTCCGCGAAGTTCCTGTTGATCCTCGGGTAGATGGTCCATGTCCTCTCCTCCTCGAGGATAAGAAGGATGAAGACTCCGCGCCCCTCGCTGTCCACATTGAGCTTGTGGGAGGCGTATCGGACACCGGAGAGGGTTTTTACACGCGCGAGGCCCTCGCTGACGGCGTCCCACGTAAAGGTGTCTCCGGCGGCGATTCCGAATGTATTGACGACCAGATCGCGGTCGATGTTGTAGTTGCCGTAGACGGCGATGCCGAGCACAGGCTGTCCCTCTCCCCGGTATGCTTCGGCGGGGATTGCCAGAAGGGTCAGTGCGGCAAGAGCAGTCGTTATCCTGAGCATCATATTCTTCATAGTATGTTCCGCTTCCTGTTCCTGGAGAGTAATCGGGGAGGCCGCCGCGGTCAACCCGATATGGCAGAGCGGATAATTCGGTTGTAGCGGAGCCTGTCTTTCAATTAAAATCCTGCCGTTGCGGCAGCCGGCCGCGGCGGTGTTGCGTTTGCGAGGTGGTGCTGATGTACCTGTCGCTCTTCATGGCTTTTTTTCGCGTCGGTCTCTTCGGCTACGGAGGGGGTGTGGCGATGCTCCCTCTCATCGAGAAGGAGGTCGTGGAGAACTACGGCTGGCTCACGAGCGAGCAGTTCATCGACGTGATCGCCATGGCCAACACACTGCCCGGGCCTATCGCCACGAAGATGGCGCTCAGCATCGGGCTGCAGGTCGGCGGACCGTTCGGGGCCTTTACAGCAATTGCCGCGATGCTTCTCCCATCGAGCGTCCTGATCATCATATTTACGATCCTCTATTATAAATACAAGCATCTCACTTCGGTGCAGAGCATCATCAGGGGCGTGCGGCCGGTCGTCATCGCTCTGCTTCTCGTAACAGTGGCTCACCTTGCCCCCAGGGCGGTGTTCTCGTGGGATACCTTCGTGATCTCACTCTCCGCATTCGTCGTGGTATTCTTCTTCAAGGTACATCCGATATACACAATAGCGGTTGCTGCGCTGATCGGGTTCTGGTTCTACCGCTGACCGTATTCTTCAGGTCTTCTCAGAGGTGAAACGATATGGATGAAATGGAACGGGGTTATCTGTCGGACCCCCTTCAGGGCGATTTTACGGCCACGGTGACAAAGGTCGAGGATGCCGGTGACGGAGCCTGGAAGGTGTGGCTCGACAGGACGCTGTTCTATCCCGAGTCCGGGGGGCAGCCCGATGACCGGGGCACTCTCGGTGGCTTCAAGGTTGTTGCGGTGAGTGAGGGTGATTCCGGCGTATGTCATCTCGTAAAGGGAACGCTCGAAACAGGTGATGAGATAAACGGGCACGTCGATATGGCGAGGCGCTTCGATCATATGCAGCAGCATACCGGCCAGCACATACTCTCGAGAGTCTTCGTCTCGCTCGGGGGCCTGATGACCGTCGGGTTTCATCTCGGGGAGAAGGCGAGCACGATCGACCTCAGCGGAGCTGCATCTGATGAGATGATCGCGAAGGCAGAACGTGAGGCGAACGCAGTCGTCTTCCAGGACCTCGAGGTCAGCGCCAGGGTCATAGGCCGCGAGGAATACGAATCAGCCCGGGAAGACGGGGATGGTCTGCGGTCGAGGCTCCCTGCGGGGGTGAGCAGCATCCGTATCGTAGAGATAGAGGATACCGACAGTTCGACATGCTGCGGCACCCACTGCCTCTCGACGGGGATGATCGGGATAATCAAGATCATCGGCACCGAGAAGGTCCGGGGGGGCACGAGGGTAGAGTTTCTCTGCGGCGGCAGGGCACTCGGCGATTACGCCGAGAAGCACGGTGTACTGACCGCTTTCAGCGGTGAGATGAGCACCGACTGGCGAGAGCTCGGGAGCATCACCGAAAAGCTCGTCACGGAGAACAAGTCGCTGCGCAAGGACCGCGACGCACTGTCGAGGGAGCTCGCCGGCCACAGGGCGGCTGAGATCGGGAAACCGACCGGCGAGATCGGCGGATACGGGCTGGTGCGAAAGATCTTTGATTCGGCCGGGGCGGGTGAGGTCAGGGAGATGGCGACTAAGATCAAGGAATCGGGTCCGGTCGTCGTCCTGTTCGGAATAATCTCTCCGGCCCCGGGACTGGTATTTGCCTGCGATCCGTCGATACCTGCTGATATGGGTTCGGCTCTCAGAGAGGCCGCTGCTTTGATCGGCGGAAAGGGCGGCGGAGGGAAGGACTTCGCGCAGGGCGGTGGCGGCGATCCCTCGAAGATGGAAGAGGCCCTCGACGCAGCCGAGAAGAAGATACGGGAGATGATCGAGTGACCGGCGATCAGCGCATCGAAAACGGGGGTGGCAGGGAGGAGATGGTCAGGATCCAGATCGCCTCCAGGGATATTGCCGACGTTCGGGTACTTGCGGCGATGCGCAAGGTGCCGCGCGAGCTCTTCGTGAGGCCCGAGGATCACCGCGCCGCCTTTTACGATGGCCCCCTTCCGATCGGGTGCGGACAGACTATCTCACAGCCATATATAGTCGCTTATATGACCGAACTGCTGAAAATCGGCGAGGGTGACCGCGTCCTCGAGATCGGGACGGGGTGTGGCTACCAGACTGCAGTACTTGCCGAGCTGGCCGACAGGGTCCACACCATCGAGATCATCCCCGAGCTCTCTGACCGCGCGCGGGAAACGCTCACCGGGATGGGATACTCCAACATAGAATTCAGGACCGGGGACGGCAGCGAAGGATGGCCCGAAGCAGAGCCCTTCGACGCGATCATCGTCACGGCAGCGCCGGGGCAGGTGCCGCCGGCGCTGAAGGCTCAGCTGGCTGGAGGCGGAAGGCTCGTTATACCGGTGGGCACTTCGACGCAGTACATCCACAGGATCGTGCGCCGCGGTGAAGAGTTCGACGACGAGGGGCTGATAGCTGTGAGATTCGTTCCACTGACGGGTGGGGCGGAATGACAGGCATATATTACCACGATCTCTTCGGCAGGCACCTCGATGGGTATGGGCATGTCGAGAGTTCCGCAAGGTACCGGGCCGTCATGGAGAGGCTGAGGGACTGCCCGTTCACCGACAGGCTTGAGTTCGTCGAGGCCGTTCCTGCCGACCGGGACGTGATAGTCGCGGTTCATGAACATGAATATGTCGACGGTATCCTCTCGCTCGAGATCGACGATGCCGTTGTCCTCGACCAGGGAGATACAGTCGCTACGCCCGATACGCCCCGCGCGGCTCTCCATGCAGCGGGAGCCGGCGTGCAGGCCGCCCGCGACCTTCTCGATGGAAGGTTTACAAGCGCTTTCTGTCCGGTCAGGCCGCCGGGGCATCATGCCGAGAGAGATCGGGCGATGGGATTCTGTCTATTCAACAATATCGCGATCGCGGCAAGATGGCTGACCGGCGAAGCGGGACTGGGCAGGGTCGCCGTTGTCGACTGGGACATCCACCACGGCAACGGCACGGAGGGGATCTTCCTCGACGATCCGAGGGTGCTCTACGTCAGCCTTCATCAGTACCCGCACTACCCCGGCACCGGTCACTGCGACACGGTCGGCACAGGTGAGGGTACAGGTTATACCCTGAACATACCGCTTGGAGCGGGCTCGGACGATGCAAAGTACCGGGAAGAATTCGAGGACAGGATCCTTCCCGCGCTGGACAGGTTCGAGCCGCAGATGATCCTCATATCGGCGGGGTTCGACGCCCATGCGGATGATCCTCTTTCGGGTGCAAGACTGTCGACGGGGATGTTCGCCGAGATGACCGGGATGCTTGCCGGGGCGGCGGAGAAACACTGCGGCGGGAAGATCCTCTCGCTTCTCGAGGGAGGGTACGACCTCGGCGCGCTCGCCGACTCGGTCGAGGCGCATGTCGGTGTGCTGGCCCGGAAATAAGATCCGCTACAGGAAGAGCCTCGCATCGTGGCGGCTCTCGTTGATCGGAGAGACCCTTATCGCCGGGATGTCGACCACGGGGCACTTGTTCTCGCAGATCCCGCACCCGATGCAGATTTGGGGGATCACGTACGGCTTCTTCAGGATGAACGCCCTGCCTCGCTTGTCGACCGACTCCTCATCGGTGAACCTGATAGCCTTTCCCTGCGCGGGGCAGTGTTCCTCGCATACGCCGCAGTTGCGGTTGTACGCATAGGGTATGCAGCGGCTCTTGTCGAAGGTCGCCAGGCCGATCTTCGTCTTCTGTTTCTTCTCTATCTTGAGCAGCTGTATGGCCCCGGTCGGGCAGACCTGACCGCACAGGTTGCAGTGATACTCGCAGTAGCCGAGCTTCGGGACGAGTATCGGGGTCCAGAGACCCTCGAGGCCTGCCTGGTGGAATGTCGGCTGGAGTCCGTTGGTCAGGCAGACCTTCATGCACTCGCCGCACTTGACGCAGGTCTTGACGAAATCTGTCTCGGGCAGTGCGCCGGGAGGACGTATCAGCTCGGGATGGACGCGTTCGCGGTGCTCGCCGAGCGTGACTATGGGAACGGAGAGGATAGCTGCCGCTCCAGTCGAGAGGAGCCATCGGCGCTCGAGGTCGACATTTCCCTCGCCTGTCCTCTGCATCGTCGGGTGGATGGAAATGGCGGTGACGGGGCATACGTCCCTGCAGTTATAACAGACGAGACATTCCCTGCTGGCCCACTGGCCCGGCGGGAAGGGGGTGGCGTCGCCCTGGCACGTTCTGTTGCAGCAACCGCACTTGACACACTTTTCGCTGCTCACGTCGACCCTCGCCATCATCTGCTTCGTGCCGATGATCCCCAGCATGGCGCCGAGCGGGCATAGATACCTGCACCAGAAACGCGGCGCGAGCAGGTTTAATCCGAGGATCACGGAGAATATCAGGGCGATCGGGATCATCTGCCTGAACACGGGCTGTTCGAAGGCGAGGACGGTTCCGACCATCATAGAGTATACAGCGTCAGCTGCGGGAGAGATGCCCGGCATATCGAGCGCGTAGGCCGAATCGAGTATCACTCTCACGATTCGGTTGACAGCGGGGTTATACCCGATTGCGAGCGACCTGATCGTCAGCGAGATAGGGTCGAGGATGCCGGCCGTGTTCCATCCGAAGACAGCTGCCGCCAGTATGAAGACGAGTATGAAATACTTGACCGGCCGAAGGCGGGGAAAGCGGCCGTCGGTCGGCGTAGGCTTGCCCTTTCTCATCCTGAACCAGCCGACGATCGTGTTGAGCGTGCCGAGGGGGCAGACCCATCCGCAGAAGACCCTTCCAAAGAATATCGACACGACGACCGTAATCAGCGAAAAGAGAGAGGCCGCTTTGACCGCGTGGGTCGCGAGTATAGTGCTCAGCGCGATAAGCGGACTTAAATCGAGAAAGAACTTCACCGGGAGGCCGAGCTCACTGCTGCCCTTGTACTCGGTCTGGATCAGCAGAAAGAAGAAGAGCGCGAGAAAGAGTATCTGCGAGATTCTCCTGAGATTTTTCATATCACCTATCCGAGGTTTACTTCCATGTATCCTTCACCGGAGAAATCGGATCTTCCGAGCCCCCGCTTTATCGCTTCCTGGATGTGAGGAAATGCAGCCGGATCGTTGCTGAATATCGCATCCCCGAAGAGCGAGATGCCGAAGGCGTCGATTCTGACCGGATCGGTGCTCGCCGCGATGGTGTTCAACTCGACGACGTCCTTGAGCGTGCTGCCCTGCGGCCCGTTTGCCTTGAGCAACCTCACCGAGTCGAGGATGTTCAGAGTCGGCTTGAAATAGGCGGCGAGGTCGACAACGCACTCGGGGAGGTTCTGGTGCAGCAGGTCGCGTCTTCCGCCGATCAGCCCCATGAGGTTTTTCATCGAGAGTGTGACGTCGGAAAGGCCGTGGTGCTTGGCGATCGGGATGTTGATGATCTTGTCCGCTTCCATCACCTCGCGGTAGACCTCCCAGTCGCTCATGACCGTGCCCCCGAGATTCGTGGAGACGAACCTCCGCTGCTCCATGAAGGGTACCTTCGCGCCTGCTCCTTCTGCCGCTTCCTTGATCCCGCTTCTCTTGTATGTCCGCCTCGCGTCATTGCACGTGTTGTCCGCGACGATGATCTTCTTCGCGCCCGCCTCCAGGATCAGCTTGACGACCGTCTCAACGACGACAGGGTTGGTCGTGGCTGCCTGTTCGGGTTTCTTGTCCCACGATATGTTGGGCTTTACAAAGACGACGTCGCCCTCCTCGACAAACGATCCCATCCCGCCGACGAGTTCAACGGCCTTCCGGACGATAGCGGCCGTATCGGTGCCTCTGGCCACTCCGAAAGTAGCGGGTGCGGCCTTCGGCGGAGTCAGTGCGCCTAGTCGCCTTGCGGGAAACATCGCTCCCGCAGCCCCGGCTGCGAGGATCCTGAGGAAATCTCTTCTGCTGGTCATGATCATCTTCCCTTCGGGCGGAATCTGACGGTTCGGCGAATGTGATATGTGAAAATAATATTAAATCCTGACCTTAACGTAAAGATTATTTGGAGGGAACAGCCTGTACGGAGTATATTCGGCCTGGGCTTAATCAATGGAGTCGGACGATGGTGGACCCGAAAGTTTTTCAGCCGAAAGCATTCTACAGAAAGCTCGATGCGCTTCTCACGCGTATCGGCGAGGGCGCGTCGATGAAGGAGATGCTCTCCCTCGTCCTCGACGAGCTCGTCGAATCGGTAGGCGAGGATCTCGGAATAAAGAGCGGCTGCGTTTACCACCTCTCGCGTAAAGCCTACAGGAAGACCGACCAGCTGAGCGGTTCGGAAGCCGAGAGCTGGCCCGCATCGATCCCAAAGGAGGACGAAGCGATCGAGCTCCTCTTGCGGCACAAGAATTACATCTTCGTCGATACGGTCGATCCTCCATGGGGCAAAAACAGCGTCGCTGTCCTGTTCTCCGAGGACGATGAGTACCTCCTCGTCTTCATGCTCGAGGATGGCTGGGTCCGCGAGACCCTCGAGTTCTCCCTCAACACGATCCGCTCGACCCTTAATTTCAGCTCGTCGACGAGCCGGTTCTCCGCCGATCTCCAGGAGGCGTACGAGATCCAGAAGAGCCTTCTTCCGCGGATCGAGCCGGAGTTCGAAGGGTACGAGATCGCCGGCAGGATGGAAGCGGCCGAAAGGGTCGGAGGCGATCTCTACGACTTCTCCGTCCTCGAGGAAGGGGTGCTGAGTTTCGCTGTTGGAGACGCCAGCGGCCACGGCCTCCCCGCGGCGCTTCTTGCGAGGGATGTCGTTACAGGGCTGCGTATGGGTATGGAGAAGGAGATGAAGATCTCGAGCGTGCTGCGCAAGCTCAATAATGTTATTTACCGCAGCAGGCTCTCGACAAGGTTCATCTCGCTCTTCTACGGTGAACTCGAACCGAAGGGCACTCTCGTCTACGTTAACGCCGGGCATCCGACACCTATACTCTTCAAATCGGACAGTATTGAGAGACTCGACGTCGGCGGCACGATCCTCGGCCCGCTCGAGAATACCGATTTCAACCGCGGATTCGCTTTCATGGAGCCAGGCGACCTGCTCGTTCTCTATACCGACGGGATCCTCGAGGCGACCAATACCGACGGCGATATCTACGACGAGGGCCGCCTGATCGAATTCGTCAAAGCGAACATCTCTTCGCCCGCGCACGAGATCATCCGGGGCCTGTTCGCCGAGATCAGGGATTTCGCGGGGAGCGTCAGGCTGCAGGACGATACGACCGCCGTCGTCATCAGGCGGCAGTAAGGCCCTTCACCCGCCCGGACAACCGCCCGCTTGACTGTCCGCCTGAAAACATCTAGACTGTTTTTCACGTTAACAGTAGACCCCGCCTGTAAAACACGGACCGTCCGGAGGAAGATGATGGCTAACACACCGAAGCCGAAAGAACTGCCGGTTGGAAAGCTCAGATGGAAATGTCCCGGCAAGTATCTTGATTTCAAGACAACTAACGATATCAAGCCATGCACCGACATCATCGGGCAGGACCGTGCCCTGCACGCGATCAAGATGGGGCTCGAGCTCGAGCACCGCGGATACAACATATTCATCACCGGCCTGGTCGGCACGGGCCGGACGTCGACGATTAAGCACCTCCTCGAGAAGCTCGAGCGCAGGGACCCGATCCCGCCGGACGTCTGCTACATGTACAACTTCCGCCATCCGAGCAACCCGGTATATATCGGGCTAAAGGCTGGACAGGGGAATCAGCTTGCCGGCGACATGGACGGTCTCATCCACGACCTCAAGAAGAACATCCCTTCGCTGTTCAGGAGCGATTACTACCAGAACCGTCGCAAGAGATTGATCGATTCGATGCAGGCGAAGCAGAAGAAGGTCGCCTCTGCGTTCGAGGACAAGATCGGCAAGGAAGGCTTCGCGATGGTCAGCATGCAGGTCGGCCCCATCATGAAGCCGCAGCTCGTGCCGGTCGTCGAAGGGAGCCCTGTCGACTACACGGCCCTCGCTCAGCTGGTCGAGGAGGGAAAGGTCTCCAAGGTAGAGTTTGAGAAGATGAAGGAATCGGCCGAGGTCCTCTCCGAAGAGATGACCTCGATCTATGACAAGATGAAGGAGCTCGAGCGTAATCTGAAGAATAAGCTCGAGAAGCTCGATGTCGATGTAGTGCAGCCGACGATCCACGAAATGATCCTCGATATCGACAAGAAGTATAAATGCGAATCGCTGAGCAAGACGCTGAAGCTGATCGAGAAGGAGATCATGGAGCGGCTCGACCTCTTCCGTGCCAAGGACGAGGAGGAACGGAAGGAGATCATAGCGTCATTCGTCGCCGAGGACGGCCATATGGAGGACCCGTTCCGCGAGTTCAGGGTCAATGTTGTCGTCGACAACTCCGAGACCACCGCGCCGCCTGTCGTCACCGAGAACTTTCCCAGCCTGAGCAACGTCTTCGGAGTCATCGAGAGGGATTTCACCCCCTCGGGATGGTCCAGGCCCGACCATATGAGCATTCGCGCCGGTGCGTTCCATAAGGCGAACGGCGGGTATCTCGTGATGAACGCCCTCGATACGTTCGTCGAGCCGGGGGTCTGGCAGATCCTCAAGAGGACACTGAAGAGCTGCGAGGCGGTCATCCAGAACTTCGACCAGTGGAGCATGATGAGCTCCTCGGCGCTTAAACCGGAGCCGATGTGCGTGAAGGTCAAGATCGTGCTTGTCGGCGATTCCCGGCTCTATTATCTCCTGCAGTCCTATGACGAGGATTTCAGGAAGATCTTCAAGATAAGGGCCGATTTCGATCGCGAGGTCGACAACAGGGCCTCGGTCATCAAGCAGTACGCCGGGTTTATCAAGGGGCTCTCCGACAGGGAGGATCTCAAGGCATTCGATTCAGACGGGGTCGCGGCAGTCGTCGAGTACGGGGTCCGTGTCGCGGGGAGGCAGACGAAGCTCTCGACGAGATTCAGCCTCATCTCGGATGTCGTCCGCGAGGCACATTATCATGCCGAGAAGGCGGGCAGGAGGGTCGTCTCACGCGAGCATGTCGACCTGGCGATCCAGCACAGGATCAAGCGGGTAAATCTGCTCGAAGAGAAGATCCAGGAGAGGATCGATGACGGGACGCTGATGATCGATACCGCCGGTACAGTAATCGGTCAGGTAAACGCCCTCTCGGTCTACAACCTCGGTGACTACATGTTCGGCAAACCGTCGAAGATAACCGCGGTGACCTCGCTCGGCAACTCTGGCGTGATCAATATCGAGAGAGAAGCCGATCTGAGCGGCAGCACGCACAACAAGGGAGTGCTGATTCTCGCGGGATTTCTCAGGAGCAGATTTGGCCGGGATAACCCGATCGTGATGAGCACGAGCCTCTGTTTCGAGCAGTCGTACGGGGGGGTCGACGGCGACAGCGCAAGCTCCACGGAACTCTATGCCATATTGTCGAGTCTTGCGGGGCTGCCGATCAGACAGGACATCGCCGTCACAGGATCGATTAATCAGAAGGGCGAGATCCAGCCGATAGGCGGCGTCAACGAGAAGATCGAGGGATTTTACAACGTATGCAATGCGAGAGGGTTGAAGGGCTCAGAAGGAGTTATAATCCCCTGGCAGAACGTGTCGGACCTGATGCTCGACCAGGAAGTGGTCGACGCTGTCGCGGAAGGCAGGTTCCATATATATTCCGTAAAGCATGTCGATGAGGGGATAGAGATCCTTACCGGTATAAAGGCGGGGCGGAAGCTCAAGAGCGGCAGATACCAGAAGGATACCGTGAACGAACTGGTCCGCCAGACCCTCTGCGACATGGCTGTCAGCTGGAAGCAGTTCGGCTCGAAAAACAACAAGGAAAAGTCCTGACGGAATGGAATGAATCGTTTCCCCGGGAGTATAAAACGGGAAACCAGGAGGACCCGATGCGTAAACAGATATGGAAGACATCTATCGCCGTGATGGTGGCTGTTCTGCTCATGGCAGGATGCGGCGGAGAAAAGAAGAAGCAGGAATCTCCCGAGGACCTTCCCGAGATCAAAACCGGCGTAAACCTCATCGTAAATGCAGGATTTGAGGAGTGGAACGGTTATAAACCAGCCGGGTGGAACATGCACATCTTCTCCGGCAAAGGCAACAAACTCAACTTTTACGGCAAGAGCGACAAGACGCGGAACGGGGAAGCCTCGTTTTATCTTCGCGGCCTGTTCGATACGCAGAAATGGATGGTTGCGATCCAGCGGTTCCCCGTGCGGCCGGGGTACGAGATTGTCTTTTCGGCCGATATCATGACCGAGGATATCAAGCAGAACAAGGGGCAGGAGGATAACGCAGGGGTCTATGTCCGTTTCTTCGACAAAGACGGGGAGAGGCTGACTGACAGATACTTCGCCGATGCGTGGACGAGAAAGAGAGTGGATACGTCAGACTGGAAACGTTCCGAAAAAAAGGCGGAAGTGCCCGAGGGCGCGTACACCATGGAACTCGGCCTGATCAACCAGATGACGGGGCATATCTATTTCGACAAGGTGAGCCTGGTCATCAAGGACAGGATAGACTGGGAATCTCATGACGCGAAGTTCATCACCTACAACTGGTTCGAGGAACGTCCTTTCCCTCCCGAGGATATGAAAAAGATATCCCGGATGCTCGAGGATATCGCGAAGGACGCGGGGCTAAAGGAGACAAAAGGCAAGATTAATTACTACCTCTACCCCGACGAAGAGACCTTCATGAGGATCCTCGACAGACCAAAATACAAGACCGCGGCCCGGTGGGACAGGAAAGAGCTTCATGACGTTCTGAGCTTCAACGACCACGAGATCATCCACCTGATCCTTTACGATCTGGGATTCCCTCCGATCGGGATGTCGAAGGGACTGGTTTTCCATTACAGGGCCAGGTACAACGACTGGGATATGCACATCCGCACAAAGCGGTACCTCATGCAGAAGAAGATCCCCGCTCTGTACAAGACGATCCATCCGGACAAGTGGCGGAGGTTGGACCATACGGCGGTTGTTCCCGCCTGGGCGTCATTCGTCGGGTATCTCATCAACAAGTACGGCATGGACTCTTTCAAGGAGCTCTACGCCGCAACGAGCGAGATGGATGAGGAGGGACCGTTCAGCGTGCAGTTCAAGGACGTCCTCGGGATCGACTTCCAGGAGGCCGACAGGGCCTGGCGGCTCTATATCATGCGCTACCAGGGAGACGCGGCGGCAGATACGCTGCCGGACGCCGAGAAGACCCCGTAGAAACGACTTTGCAGAGATAATGAACATGCTTTTCAGATATTGCCCGCACTGCGGGACCGTGCTTGACAAGAGGGAAGAGGGTGGGAAGCTCCGCATGAGATGCGGGGAGTGCGGATTCATACAGTACCTCAATCCGGCACCGGCGGCCGGCATCCTGGTACGTGACGACAAAGGCCGGGTGCTCCTCGTCCGCAGGAAGTTCGAGCCTTTTGCGGGACTATGGACGATGCCCGCCGGATTCATCGAGTATGGTGAAGAGGTGTCAGAGACCGCCGTCCGCGAGCTCGAAGAGGAAACGGGCCTGATAATCGAGATCGAAACGATTCACACCGTCGAGTCGTGCAGGGATGATCCGAGGGGAGATACTGTGCTCGTCATGTATGAGGGTCATGTCAGGGGCGGGAAGCTCGAGGCGGGAGACGATGCCGGGGAAGTGGGTTTCTTTCCCCTCGATGGACTGCCCGAGATAGCGTTTGCCTGCCAGAGAAGAGTGATGGAGAGACTGATCAGGAACCTCAGCTGAACTTGTCGCGCCGCGCCTTTTTTCCTCTTTCCTTGCGCTTGACGAAGAGGATACAGGAGACAAACCCTCCCCAGACCAGTCCGCAGATCACTATCATCATCGCTATCGCCGGTCCGCTCATCTCTCCCCCTTAAAGAGAAGCCCCGTGATCCTCTTCTGGAATATCAGCATCAGGAGGATAAGTATTCCCCACTGCGCGATGCAGGTCCCGACGCTGAAGGGTCTCAGTGGATCCCACCATCGCTGCGGGTCGTAGACGAGTATCGCCTGGGTGAACCACCAGATGATCAGGGCGGCGAATTCTATCGGGATCACGTACTTGATGAGAATATTGAAGATCTTTCCCAGCTTCATGTCGTTGTCGTCGCTGTCGAGCAGCTCGGTGCGGAACCGCTCGACGCCGTAACCTATCACCGTCGCGGCAAACAGGAGCCCGCTGAGCAGCAGTCCGAGGCTCCAGACCCAGTCCTGGTTCTGGAAGAACGACGGGTTGAGGGCCGAGGGCAGCCCGAGGATGAAGATGGAACTGCCCACGATCGCTATCCCCTTCTTTCTCGTCAGTCCGAAGTCCATCACGTTCCGTGTGCCCATCTCTATCATCGATATCAGAGATGAGATCGCGGCGATAGAAAGGGCGAGAAAGAACAGGAAGAGAAAAATCTTTCCGCCAGGTATCGCCTCGAAGAGCTTGGGTATCCATATAAAGGTCATCCCCGTGCTGAGCGGCCCGGTGTCTTGCGTCACCTCGATCGCCCGCGCGGCGGGGAGGATGGCGAACACGGTCGGGATCACGGCGAGCGCCGCGAGGAGCGAGGCGGAATTGTTGCCGAGCCCGGCGAGGACCGAGTTGGCGACGATATCGTCATCTTTGCGCATATAGACCGCGTAGGTCAGTATCAGCCCCCAGCCGGCGCCCGTCGACCAGGCGCTCTGCGTGAGTCCCTGCAGCCATATCCTGTAATCGAGCAGGGCGCCCCATCTCATCCCGAAGAGAAATTCGAGCCCCGCGGATGCGCCGGGCAGGGAGACCGCCCTGACGACAGCTACTATAAGGAGAAGAAAGAGGGCGGGGAGGAGTATGCGGTTGGCCCTTTCTATCCCGTTGACCACGCCCCGATAGATTATGTATGAACCTGCCAGAACCCCGATCAGATGGAACAGCACCGGTTGCCATCCCGATGCGTTGAACGATGTCCAGAACGATGTGCGCTCGCTTCCCCAGAGGCCTCCTCCGGGCAGGCAGCCGTCGGAACCGCTCCAGCCCGACACGATGTCGACCAGCGAGGCGAATGTGTAGCGGAAGCACCAGCCTGTCACGACGCAGTAATAGAAGGTGATCGCGAGTGTGCAGAACCCGACGAATCCGCCCATCCACGTGTGCCTGCGGTTCATCGAACCGAAGGCGCCGATCGTTCCCATCCTCGTCTTCTTCCCGATGCCGAACTCGATCATCAGCAGCGGTATGGACCAGAGGAAGAGGAAGATGATCCACGGGATGAGAAAGGGAGCTCCGCCGTTTTGCGCGATTACTCTCGGAAACCTCCAGATGTTGCCCGTGCCGACCGCCATCCCGAGCGCCGCGAGCAGCAGCGACCATCTCGAAGTAAAGGTCTCTTTCATCAGGCGGTCTCCGTCATTCGATGATCTCAATCGATCGATCTTTCAAGCTACTCGATTATCTCCATGCCGAAGGTGTCCCCGACCTCTATCACGTCGACGACCTCCATCCCGCTGACTACCCTGCCTATTATCGTATACCTGCCGTTGAGGTGTGGCTGAGGCAGGTGAGTGATGAAGAACTGGCATCCTGGCGTGTCCTTACCCGAGTGCGCCACACCGACGTAACCCCGCTCGTACCTGTGAGAGTTGAACTGGCTCCTGAGCAGCCACCCGGCGTCGCCCCATCCGTCCCCTCTCGGGCAGCCTCCCTGGACGACGAATCCCGGGACGACCCTGTGGAAGTTCAACCCGTTATAGAATCCATCCTCGATGAGGAGGAGTATGCTCTTGACGATATTCGGCGCGTCGTCGCCGAACAGCGCTATGTCGATCGGCCCTCTCTTAGTCGTGATGCGGATCGTTTTTTTGCCGAGCGGAAGGGCTGGCTCGCCCCATGGGTACCTGCCGCGGGGCCACACTGCTGCGCGCGCCGGATCGTAAGATATCATGGAGCCGTATTTTTTCGCCGCCCCGGCGGCGGCTTTGGCGACCCTCGGATCACCCTCCTTGACTACGGCTTCCTTCAGTAGTGTGACGATATTGCTCACTGCGGGGGGTTCGAGATCGCCCTCGCCGGCGAGATCATCGAATATGGCGATAATGGCGAGTTTTCTGTCGCAGTCCTCGCGCCCGCCGGCGCTCCTGAAGACCTCGACGAGCCTGTCGGTCCCACCGAGCGCTCGTTTGCCGCCGAGCGCCTCGACCGCCATCGCCGCTATGACCGGATCGTCGTCTCCCGCAGCATCGAGCAGGGCGTCGAACGCCGTTCTGCCGTCACTGCCGACCTGCAGGCGGAGCAGATCGTCCTTCTCTACCCGCTTCAATCCGGCCGCGGCGCCTTCGCGCTCGAGATGATTCGTCGATTTGTCAAGCGTCTCGACGAGAAGCAGCATTTCCTCTTCTTTCGCGATCGATCCAAGGAACTCGAGGGCGGCCATCCGGTCGTAGGCACCGCCATTGCGGACGATCTCAAGGAGAAACGGGCGGGCATTGTCCGCGTCGGTAAACGCGGCGGCTTCGATCGCCGAACGCCGCACCATCTGCGAGCTGTCCTGCAGGAGGGGAAGGACTACTTCGAACGATTTGCCGCGGTTCGACGCGGCGATCCCGCGAAGGGCGAGGTCCTTGAGGTATGCGTCGTCCGAACCGAGCAGGGTCTCGAGCTGCTCGGCTGCATCGTTGCTCGCTATCCTCGAGAGGGTCTCGGCAGCCTTGATCCTGATCATTCGTTGCTTGTGTGTGAGGAGGGTGGCAGCTGCCCCTGTGCCCTCTTTTGCCTCGAGCCGTCCGAGCGCTTCGACTGCCCGCATGACAACCCAGATGTTCTCATTCTCGCACAGTTCGGTGAGCTCGTGATTGAGACCGTTGTATCCGAGGCGCCCGATAGCGTAGGCTGTCTGCTCGATCACATCCGCATCGGGATCGTGAATCGAGTTGGCACACATCTCCGCCGCGGACGAATCTCCGAGCACTGCCAGCGCAAGCAGCGCCTGCGCCCTGATCGTCGAATGGAAGTTCGTGAGCGCCGTACCTATGATCGGTGATGCATTCTTGAGTCTTGTGATGCCGAGGGCCTCGAGCGCGGCGGCCTTCTGCTTCTTCTTTCCCTGTTTCAGCATCTTTTCCAGCGGTTCGAGCGCCGATTCGTCCAGCGTCAGGCCGAGCGAATATATGGCGGACAGGGCCACCTCGTCATCCGTATCCGCGGAGAGTTTCTCCAGGTAGGGAACTGCTTTTGGGCCGCCGATGCGGCCGAGTATCTCGGCGCACCTCAGCCTGATAAGCGGATCGGCATCGCCGGTGTATTTCTCGATACCTGCCAGCTTCCTGGAATCCTCGATCGCGGCGAGATCGGTGAGCTTGGCGCGCCCTGCATTACTGAGGATCAGCTTGTCGTACCTGCCGGCTGCATCAGCCGGGACCGCAGTCATAAGGAGAGCGGGCACGATCATCGAAAATCCGAGTATAAAGGTGAGAGCGGAAAAAACGAACGGTCGCGACGGTCTTCGCATGGAATTACCTCCGGAGACACGTTGAAGGAAATGCTATTATAGGTACTCCGTTGCCTTTCATTCAATTGCAATCTGGCCGGGGAGTTTGTATTTTATTCCCTGCATATCAGCCCAGAACCGAAAGGAAATAACATATGAGAAAGATCATCTCCCCGTCGCTTATCACGGCGATCATGCTGACTGCTTTATTCATGACAGCCCTTTTCTCTCCCGCTTCTGCCTGCACGAACATGCTCGTCTCACGGGGAGCGTCCGCAGACGGCTCGGTCATGATCACATATACGTGCGATGGCGAGTTCCATCCGATACTGAGATACACACCCCCGGAGGACTATGAGCCGGGTGATTCGCTCGAGCTGCGGGACTGGAGCGGCAACCTTCGCGGCAAGATCGCGCAGCCGGCGCATACGTACGGCGTCGTTCACCTGATGAACGAGCATCAACTCGTCATCGGCGAGACGACATTCACCGGGCGCGAGGAACTGCAGAACCCCGAGGGGCTGCTTCATTACTGGTGGCTGATGCGCATCGCGCTTCAGAGAGCGAAGACGGCGAGAGAAGCGATCGAGATCATAGGAGCGCTCGTTGCGGAATACGGTTACGCCAGCACGGGTGAGTCGATATCGATAGGCGACAAGGAGGAGGCCTGGCTCCTCGAGATCATCGGGAAGGGTCCGGGGCGGAAGGGCGCCGTATGGGTCGCGATGCGCATTCCCGACGGATATATCTGTGCCCACGCGAACCAGGCGAGGATACGCGAGTTTCCACTCAACGACAAAAAGAACTGCCTCTACGCTCCCGACGTCGTCGATTTCGCCGTCGAGATGGGTTACTACGATCCCGATTCCGGCGAGCCGTTCAGCTTCAGTGATGCCTACTGCCCCGCACCGCCGCAGAAGCTTCGCTACTGCGCGACACGCGTATGGTCGATCTTTCGCCGCGCCGCGCCGTCGAAGGAGTTCTCTTCCGACTATCACAGGGGAGTCAAAGGCGCCGAGCCCTATCCGCTCTGGATCAAGCCTGACAGCAAGCT